>JANMYC010000024.1:0-2881 GCA_031381715.1 Saprospiraceae bacterium | reverse complement strand
CATAATTATTAGTTTTTCAAAAGTCCAAGCTCAACAAATACCACTTTTCACCAATTATGCT
The DNA here is from genome assembly GCA_031381715.1 of Saprospiraceae bacterium. GTDB lineage: Bacteria > Bacteroidota > Bacteroidia > Chitinophagales > Saprospiraceae > JAAFJT01. The sequence goes on along the minus strand of JANMYC010000024.1, from coordinate 2,820 downwards.
ATTAATACCTACGGTTTTAATCCAGCGGTGATTGGTACTCAAAAGTACGTTGAAATGCGTGGTATCAGCCGAAAACAATGGGTAGGTATTGAGGGGCAACCCTCCACCAATTTATTCAGTTTGACGGGTCGTTTTAAAAAAGTACCCATTGCATTGGGCGCAACGATTTACAACGATGTTCAAGGCAGAATTACTAAAAATGGGGCTCAAGCAATGCTGGCTTACAATCAAAAAGTAGCCGATAAAAGCAGTATTTCAGTGGGCTTTTCGGGAGGATACTATAAAATCCGATTAAAAGACCAAGTTTTTGTGGAAGATGAAACCGATGCCATCATCGCTGGTGGACAACAAGGCTATTGGGTTCCCGATGTGAGCGCAGGCGTTTATTTTAAACAAGAAGAAGGCTTGTTTGCGGGCATTTCAGTTCCACAGCTTTATCGTAAAAAAATATTTTTCGACCCCTCAGTAAAACGCATCAATCAGACTCAAGTGGTACACCAATACCACGGCATTGCGGGCTATCAAATCAAATTGAACGATTTGATGGTTTTAGAGCCTTCCGTTTTAATGAAAGTATCCCCTAACGTGGCCCCTCAGTATGACGTGACTTTGAGAGGTATAATCAATAAAACCTTTTGGGTGGGCGGTAGTTTCAGAACTGAAGATGCAGTTGCTGCTATGGTTGGCGTGGATATGAAAAGCTGGATGTTGGCTTATAGCTACGATTTTACGGTTTCACAATTAAAAAACAAAAGTGCTGGTAGCCATGAACTGATATTAGCGTTGCGTTTTGGCAATAAATGTGAAGATAGAGACAATGACGGCATTTGTGATAAAGACGATAAATGCCCTCGTGAACCCGGCACAAAAGAAAATAACGGTTGCCCCGCTAAAGTTGAAAAACAAGAGCGCTGTCCCGATAAAGACAAAGATGGTGTTTGTGACTTAGAGGATGATTGTCCAGATATTGCAGGCCCTCGCAATAATAAAGGCTGCCCGACGAATGATAGAGATGGTGACGGTATCCGAGATGATATCGATAAATGCCCTGACATACCGGGCAACATCAAAAATGAAGGGTGCCCCCTCAGTGACAGAGACCATGACGGTATTTTGGATGAAGTTGACCCTTGTCCAGATATTGCAGGCACATTAGCCAATATGGGTTGTCCGCCTGAAAATGATAGAGATAAGGATGGTATCCCCGATAAAGATGATAGATGCCCTGACGTTGCGGGCTCAAAAGACAATAATGGTTGCCCATTGGATGGTGATAGAGACGGCGACGGTGTACCTGATAGCGTGGACGCATGCCCCAATACAGCGGGCGACAAAGACAATAAAGGCTGCCCTCGAGTTTCACAAGATGAAAGAGATATTGTTACTCTCACTATTCAAAATCTTTATTTCGACTCTGATAAGTGGAATATTAGACCGTCATCTTTCAGAAATTTGAATAGTCTTGCTCGATTATTGAAAGTTAAAAAAGATTGGAAAATACGCCTCGAAGGTCACGCTGACCCTACTGGTAATAAAGACCATAATGTTATGCTTTCACAAAATAGAGCGGAAGCTGTTAAAAACTATTTAATATCAAAAGGGGTTTCACCCAATTTGATTTATACGGAATACTTCGGGGATTCCAAACTGGCTACAAAAGAAAAAGATAAATCTGCACTTCAAATGAACCGTCGTGTAGAGATTGAATTTATTTTTGATTAAAAGCAAATTGTATTGCACTGTGATAATCGTACTATAACTTTTTAAAGTTTTTAACAGAGAGGGTTGTATATTCAAAGAATTTTATTCTATTGAAACATACAACTCTCTTTTTTTGTGTCATGATTACAAAATACTGAGGGGGTATTGAGAAACAATGAAAAGACATATTTTAAAAAATATTTTAAAAAAAAAGCCTTAAACATTAAAAACCTAATAAAAATTGGTATTCTTGCCCTCAATAAAATTTTCATTATGTGATTTATAAAAAGAATTATTGTTAATTTTTTTTATAGTTAGCGAATATTCACTAATTTCACATTCAAATTATATTTATCAGTAAACTAAAGCAAAAAGAATATGAAATTTTACCTAACCAAAAGGCATCTTGTACTCCCTTTTATGCTATTTATCGCACATTTAACTTTTGCCCAAAATTTGGTAAGAGGTAAAATTATTGACGGTAAAACCAGTGAAGTCATGGTGGGAGCAACGGTAGTTATCAAAGGCACTACTGAGGGGGTTGTTACGGATTATGATGGTCTATTTGAATTTTCTACCGCCCAAAATTATCCTATCAAGATTACCGTTTCTTCTATTGGTTTCGAAACCTTAGAGATAGAAGTAACCAATAATAAATTACTCAGTATCAAACTCAATGAAAATACCTTACTCATTGATGAAGTTGTGATTACCGAAAAAGCCACTATTGACGAAAAGAAAAAATCAGGTCCTACGGTTGAAACCATTGGGCTTTTGGATATTAAACAAGCTGCTGGCAATTTTTATGATGAATTTACTAAAAAACCCAGCGTTGACTTGACCACAGCTGCAATCGGCTACACCATCATTAATACACGTGGTTTCAACTCAACAAGCCCGGTTCGTTCTCTTCAAGTCATTGATGGTGTGGATAACCAAGCTCCCGGACTTAACTTTTCACTTGGAAACTTTCTGGGTTCATCTGAATTAGATGTTTTAAAAGCGGATTTAATGGTTGGTGCCAACTCTGCATATTATGGCCCCAATGCCTTCAACGGTGTTATGTCTATTGAAACAAAAAATCCATTTTTCCAAAAAGGTTTAGCTGCAAGAGTCAAA
>JANMYC010001328.1:0-4890 GCA_031381715.1 Saprospiraceae bacterium | reverse complement strand
TCAACTCTGGCAACACGCTGCACTCGACCATTCTTCGATTCTGGATCGCTGGCTTCGCCCCGTCCTTGTCACGCCCGCCATGCATCGTGTGCATCACGATCATCGCCGACAGTTTCATGACGCGAACTATGGCGCGCTGTTCTCGTTTTGGGATCGGATGCTGGGCACTTACACGGCGACGATACCTGACATTCGCCTCGGCTTGAATCGCTATGACGGCAATCGCGCGACACATCAACCGTCAATCGTGGAGTGCCTGCTCATGCCTCTTCAATCATTGCCGACGCCCGCCGCAAAGGCCGCGTCACCCAGAGTGCAAACACCCCTTCGAGGAAAAGAATGAAGCCCTACTTACGACTGCTAAACGGCCTTATCGGCGCGTTGGTTCTCTGCGTGTCACAGCTCGCCACCACGGCGCATGCCGGCATAGGCGGCGCGACGTTCCGCGTCAATCTCTCGGTCACCACCACGCCCTCGTCGACGGTGCAGCCCACCGTGAACGGCTCGTTCACCTACGGATTCACCTGTACAGCGCCGAGCGGTCCGGTGTTCACGTTCGCATCTCCTGCGATCACCATCCCGATAAACGTCGCGACGCCGACTGCCGCCGTCGCGGATGTAACGAGGGGTTCGTCCGTCAGCGCCCCCAACACGTGTACGGTGGTACAGCTCACTCGGCCCGTACCTCCAGCGGGATTTGCTTGGAACAACCCGCCGCCCGGCGTGGTGCTGTCCAATGTGCTGCTCACCGATCCGACAACGGTCTACCCCGCAGCCTTCGCCAACGTTTTGACATTACCCACGGTGACGGGCGTTGCCAATCCAACCACCGGAGGGACTGTGACCTGCACGCCGTTGAGCACCGTTGGGGGCAACTCCACCTGCATCGCAGCCGCCAACAGCGGATACACCTTCAGTAGTTTCGTGTTCACCACCGGCGGCTGCGGCGCAGCGTCCACCGCCACGCCGGGCACGTTCAGCACGACTCCGGTGACTGCCAACTGCACAGTGACTGCGGCGTTCGCCCAAAATCCTCTCACCGTCACGTCAGTGGCCAACCCGCCAGCAGGCGGCACGGTAACTTGCACCTCACCAGTCAACTCCGGCGCCCCATCAAGCTGCACCGCCACCGGAAATTCCGGCTACACGTTTGCCGGGTTCACTACCAGCGGCTGTGGCGCGGCCTCAGCCAACAACCCTTACACCACCAGTCCGGTGACTGCCAACTGTACGGTAACGGCAGCGTTCACGCAGAACCCATTCATCATCACGGCGATAGCAAACCCGCTCGCGGGTGGGACGATCACCTGTACCTCGCCAGTGACGTTTGGCACCAGTTCAAACTGCACGGCAACAGCGAATAGCGGTTACGCCTTCACTGGCGTCACGACCAGTAGTTGCGGCTCGCCAAACGTGTCGTCGCCATTCAGCACCGCAGCGGTCACCTCAAACTGCACAGTTACGGCCACATTCAGCGTGAACACCGTGCCCGTGACGACCGCGGTAAACATCGCTGCCGGTGGATCGGTAAGTTGCACGCCGAACCCGGTAGTCGTGGGCAGCACCTCCACGTGCAGCATCGTTACCAACGCAGGCTATGTCCTCACAGGTGTGGGCGGCTGTGGCGGCGCCACTACGACCCCCGGCACGTTCGTTACGGCACCGATTACTGCGGCCTGTTCGGTGGCTGCTGCGTTCGCGCCGTTCGTCATTGCGCCCGCAGTGCAAGTGCCGACACTAGGCGGCTGGATGCTGATCCTGCTCACATTGCTCGTAGTCGGCATTGGCGGCGCAATCTGCGCTCGGCGACTGAGCTAGTCGCGCGACCGCCGTAGGTGCCAAGGGCAGAGTCAACCGCACTACGGTGCCTCTGCCCAATCGTGACCGCACTGCCATCGGGTGCTTTAGTAGTGCGGCCCGCCGTTTGGCGACGGCGAGTCCGAGCCCCAAGCCCTTGCGTCGATCGCGCGCCCGATTGCCCACCTGATAGAACTCTTCGAACAGGTGTGGCAGGTGTTCTGGCGCAATGCCAACACCTGTGTCCCACACCTCTAGCAGCAGTGCGTCACCGCGCAAGCGAGCCGCGATCAATACGCCGCCACGCTCGGTGTAAGTAAGCGCATTGGTAACCAAATTTCGCATGATGTGCCGCAGGTGACTCGCGTCACTGACGACCCATGCGTCTGTCGCCGCCAGCCGTAGTTGCAAGTTGCGACTCACCGCGACATCGCGAAATTCGGCATCGATTTCGAGCAAAAAATCACTGATCGGAAAGGCGCTGATGGTTGCCGCGGTGGCACCTGCATCCAGCTCGGAAATGTCCAGCAGTTCACTGAGCAACCGCTGCAACGCCGCAGTGCTGTGTTGAATGCGCGATAAGAGTTCGCGGTGTGACGGATTAGACAAGCGCGTTGCCAGTGTTTCGGCGAGCAGGCTTACCGCATGCACCGGTTGCCGCAAATCGTGGCTGGCTGCAGCGAGAAAGCCGCTCTTCGCGGCGTTAGCCGCTTCGAGTGCCGCATTGAGCTCCGCCAACCGCGCCTGCTCAAGCTCCGCTGCGCGACGCAGCTTCAACGCCTGATCACGCTGCCATTCGGTGCGCTGCAACTCGGTTTGAATTTCAAGGGTCAAACGCCGTGCTCGCGCGCTTTTTCCCACCAGCTCTTCATACTTTTCAAACGCGGTTTTTTGGTGAAACAGCGCAGCTTTAAAGTCACCCAACGCTTCACTCGCTCGCGTTGCTGCGTTGTAAAAGCGCATCAGACTTTGGGCAGAGGTGTAGTGCTGCATGAAATGCGCATCCGCCAGCAACCGCGCGCACAAGTCGCGCGCACCGACATAGTTGCCGCGCTCATTCCAAATTTCTGCCTGCACCACTGATTGTTCAAGCGCAAAATCGGCAGCAGCTGAACCAGCCGCTATGCTCTTGCACAGAAAATATTCGGCACGCTCGCAGTCACCTGTGTGCAGAAAGATACTTGCGAATGTAACGAAATAATTGGCAATCGGCCCAGGAGGAAAATGCGCCTCGCAGGCAAGAATTCGCTCGGCGAGCAAACTCGCCTCGGCATGCTCCCCGAGATTGTCCAGCGCCACCAAGAGGTTCATGCCGCTATTGAGCCAACCGGTCGTCATGCCGGACGGCTGAGTGACGTCAAACACCCGCTCGGCCAGTTCAAACGCCTTCTGGCACAGTCGTCGACCATCCTCAAAATTGCAGACTGTGATGTTCCACGCGCCGAGGTTGCATAGCGTTGAAACCTCAAGGCCGGGGTTGCCCGCCTTCTGTGCCAACGACACGGCAATCGACCACACTCGCTGACACTCGTCGTGTTCCGCGAGTGCCAGCAGCACGCCCCCCAAACCGTTGCACGTCACGCATTGTTCGGCAATTGTGCGGGCCCATTCCGGCAGGTTACGGTTGAGTTGGTAGAGCGCAGCTGCTGCCGCCATGTTGCCAGCCATGCGTTCGGTGAGCGCCTCAAGATCACGACAATTGGCGATGCCAGCCATGCTGTCAAACTGCTCGAACAATTGCACCGCGCGGCCTCTAGCGGTGTGTGACGCCTCGCGCTCATTGGCCTGCCAAGCCCACACCGCAAAGTGGTACCGACCGGTGGCTTCGGCCAGCGTGCCAGCGGGTGCGAGATGCAGTATTTCGTCAGCCGCCGCACGCAGACCATCGCGACTGGCGAAGCGGAGTTGCCACGCCCGCTGGTCGAGCGACTTGAAGGGTTCTTGAAGCACGTTCACGATTAACTGGACCGCAGTTCAAGTGTGAGCAGCTTGGTCACCGCCCGTTGCAAATCATCCGCTGACACCGGTTTGATGAGCCACGCCTCGCCTGTCGCTGCGAAGCGCGTGAGGTCGGAGGCGAGCGTGTCGCCGGTCACGATCAACGCAGGCAGATGGATGCCCAGATGCGTGCGAATTTCGGCGAGTGCGGCCAGCCCGGTTTGTGTTTCCAGTCGGTAATCCATCACCGCGAAGTCGGGCTGCGAGGGCGATCGCGTGAGCTTCGTTATGACATCCACCGCGTCGCTAGCAACGATCACGCTGCAACCTCGCGCTGCCAGCGCCGCAGCCATGCCGTCGCGAACATCGGGCTCATCATCAACCACCAGCGCGAGCTTGCCGCCGAGATTCATCAAAGGCATGGGCGCATCATGCGCGAACGAATCAACGGTCTCAGCAATCGGTAACAACAAGCGAAATCGCGTGCCGTAACCGACGCGTGAGCGCACCTGCAATGGATGCCCCAGCAAATCCACCAACCGCCGAACAATCGCAAGCCCTAGCCCCATGCCTTTGCGACGGTCACGTGACACATTGCCGATTTGGTAGAACTCGTCGAAGATACGCGGCAAATGCGCCGCATCGATGCCCACGCCGGTGTCCCACACATCGAGCAGCAGCGCGTCGCCGCGCACGCGCGCAGTCACCAGCACGCCGCCACGCTCCGTGTACGCGAGCGCATTGGCGACCAAATTTTGAAGAATACGTTTGAGCAGCACCGGATCGCTTTTTACCCATGCGTCGGGTGCGGACAATCGCAAATCCAGCCCTCGCTCACGTGCTGTTGGGCCAAATTCATTGTCGATATGCAGCAACACGCTGGTGACTGGCACGGCGGTCACAGAAGCCCGCGTGGTGCCCGCATTGAGATTGGAAATATCGAGCAGTTCGGACAACATGCCGTTCATCGCGCGCATGCTCTGCTGGATGCGCGTCACCATGTCGCGCGCTTCACCGGCCTCCACTTGCGCCACCAACGTGTCAGCAAACAAACCAATGGCGTGAACCGGTTGCCGCAAATCGTGACTCGCCGCGGCTAAAAATCGACTCTTGTCGGCGTTCGCGTCGGCCAGCGCACGGTTGAGCGTGGCGAGA
>JANMYC010001604.1:0-2536 GCA_031381715.1 Saprospiraceae bacterium | reverse complement strand
AAAATTTTTCACCCGTCCATTCTCCAAAAACGGCAACGGGTTTGCCTCCGCTTAGAGCAACGCATTGCCAGGCTATGGAATCATCCAATGCGGCTATTTTAATGGTTTTATTTTCAGAATCAACCAAATGAAATTGATTTTTATTAAAAACGGGCGTGACTTGAGCCATCAAAACGGGGAAATTATTGAGCCACGGATTCTTTGAAACCGCCCTCGAATAAGCATCAAAAAATTGTGTAAAATTTTGATAGCCAATTATTTGTGTAAAAGGGTGACCAATTTCAGCACTTTTCACCACCACCCGCAATGGGTAAGCTGATGGATAAAAAATAACTTCAGCATGATAGACAAAGCCATTTATCCAAACGTTGGGAAAGCCCGTGTTGCCAAAGGAAAAATCCAAAACGAGCACGATTTTACCCGTTTTTTTACCCATTAACCAAGCGCGTCTGCTTGTCAAATTATCCTCTTCTTTTGTTTCAATTTGAGCCATCACGAGCCAGTCATCTTCATAGCCTTTTTGATTCAACAGTTCTTCTTTTTTAATAGACATCCCCGCTTGTACCAATATTTCAGTTTGTAGGTTTTCGGGTATTTTATCAAAATTTTTAAAAGCCTTTGAAAAAAGATATAAAGTACCTAACTCGGAAAGCAATCGTTCATACCAATCATTGGGATATTCTTTTTGAAATGTTGCCCATGACTTTATTCTACGACTCAAACCGCCCACTTTAGCGTCCACCATCCGAGCCGCAAAATCCAACCAATAATCATTATCAACGCGGTCGAGCGAAGCAATACCTTGACGAATAATGTCTAAAAGGCGTCTTTGAAGGTCGTCAATGCCTGCTTCCATGAGTTCAAGTCGGTCATTTTTTGTTTTTTCTTTGCCTGCTTCGCTTTTAGCCAATTGTTCTTCGGTACGCGGTTCCGCTTTCGCAGCTGCTCTACGGTCACGGGAGTCTAACCAATCGCTCACATACTGAGGGGGTAAGTTGTTTCCGAAAATACTCGAATCTGCCGACGCTGCCATGAGCAATAATGCCAAAGCATGCTTGCAAGGAAAACGATTGACAGGACAACTGCATCGGTAAGCGGGCCCATTCATGTCCACAACAGTGCGATAAGGCTCATTGCCAGAACCTTTACATTCTCCCCACAATGCACGCTCATTGCGCTCCACAAATATCCACTTACGAGGATTTGCAATGGACTCAGCACGTTTGAGGGTACTATCATCAGGGGCGAGTGAACGGGCTATTTCGGGCGTGAAACTCATTTTTAAATGGATAATTGAAAATGGATAATTGAAAATGAAATCGAACAATTTTGTTAGTTTTCAATTAAAAAATGTCGAGTGCGACATAAAGTTACACTCGACATATATAATTTCAATAAAATTTTAGTCTATTGTCTAATTAATAACGGTAATATTCAGGTTTGAATGGCCCTTCTACTTTTACACCGATATAATCCGCTTGGTCATTACGCAAATCTTCCAATTCAACTCCGATTTTAGCTAAGTGCAAACGAGCTACTTTTTCATCCAAATGCTTAGGCAACATGTACACTTTGTTTTCATATTTACCCACATTTTGCCATAATTCCAATTGCGCCAACGTTTGATTGGTGAATGAATTGGACATCACGAACGATGGATGACCTGTTCCACAACCCAAATTCACTAAACGACCTTCTGCCAATACGATGATGTCTTTTCCATCAATATTGTAGATGTCCACTTGTGGTTTGATTTCTTCTTTCGTATGACCGTAGCTTTTGTTCAACCACGCCATATCAATTTCGTTATCGAAGTGACCGATATTACAAACGATTGTTTTATCATTCATCAAACGGAAATGTTTTTCAGTAACGATATTGAAATTACCCGTTGCTGTCACGATGATTTGAGCCCGTGGAATAGCATTTTCCATCTTTTTAACTTCAAAACCGTCCATTGCTGCTTGAAGTGCACAAATTGGGTCAATTTCAGTAACAATTACTCGGCAACCTGCACCCAATAATGAAGCAGCAGAACCTTTTCCAACATCGCCATAACCCGCTACAACTGCTACTTTACCCGCCAACATGATGTCAGTCGCACGACGAATAGCGTCCACCAATGATTCTTTACAGCCATATTTATTATCAAATTTTGACTTCGTTACCGAGTCGTTGATGTTGATAGCTGGAAGCGGTAATGTACCTTTTGCAACGCGCTCGTACAAGCGGTGAACCCCTGTTGTTGTTTCCTCAGAAATGCCACGAATACCTTCAACGAGCTCTGGATAGTGATCCAAAACCATATTGGTTAAATCGCCACCGTCGTCAAGAATCATGTTCAACGGTTTATTACCTTCAAATGCAAAAATAGTCTGCTCAATACACCAATCAAATTCTTCTGCATTCATGCCTTTCCAAGCATAAACGGGCGTACCCGCTGCTGCAATCGCTGCGGCTGCGTGGTCTTGAGTCGAGAAAATATTGCATGATGACCAAGACACCTCAGCACCCAATTCAGTCAACGTTTCAATTA
>JANMYC010001319.1:0-3469 GCA_031381715.1 Saprospiraceae bacterium | reverse complement strand
CCGCGACCGATTCTTAATATTTTTGGTTTTGCTACCGAACTGTCGGGGCGATGCCCCTTGCCCCTTGAGAATTTGTTATACATTCCATTTTTTTAATTAAAAATAGGCATTATACTGAGGGGTATATTTCCACAAAAAATTTCAGAGGACCGATTTTTTTTAAAAAACATAAAACCGCCTTTAATTTCCCTTTTTAGTTTAATATTGTAGCTGTAACAAATCTATCAAATCCAATCAATTTTAATATGAATAGAAAAGAATTTTTAACCAATACCACCTTAGCCGCGGCGGGCTTAACGAGCCTTTTGACGGCATCTTGCAAGCCGAATCCAGAAACTAAATCAGCAGGCGTTGCGTCTGACCCGATGGATAATTTTGAATTGAACGAAGCCACCGTTTCTGAGCTTCAAGAGAAAATGACTTCGGGCAAATACAGTTCCGTACAAATTACGACCATGTATTTGCAACGCATCGCAGATATTGATAAAAAAGGACACGCTCTAAACGCTGTCATTGAGCTTAATCCTGATGCCCTTGCTATTGCAAAAGCGATGGATGAAGAAAGAAAAGCGGGGAAGGTGCGCGGGGCGATGCACGGGATTCCCATTTTAATCAAAGACAATATTAATACCGCTGATACGATGATGACCACGGCGGGTTCGTTGGCTTTAGTAGGTCATAAGGCTTCAAAAGATGCTTTTATTGTTAAAAAACTGAGGGATGCGGGCGCGGTGCTTTTGGGTAAAACCAATCTCTCGGAATGGGCAAATTTCCGTTCCAGTCAATCGTGTTCGGGATGGAGCAGTAGGGGAGGGCAGACCAAAAATCCGTATATTTTAGACCATAATCCATGTGGGTCGAGTTCGGGTTCGGGCGTTGCGGTGGCGGCTAACTTGTGCGCCGTGGCGGTGGGTACCGAAACGGACGGTTCAGTTACGTGCCCGGCGTCCGTGAGCGGATTGGTGGGCATAAAACCCACGGTTGGTTTGTTGAGTCGTTCGGGTATTATCCCCATTTCGCACACGCAGGATACGGCGGGTCCGATGGCAAGGACGGTCAAAGATGCAGCAATTCTTTTAACGGCTATGACGGGTTTGGATGCCGACGATACAAAAACCAAGGAAAGCGAAGGCAAAGTGGCAGTCGATTACACCACGTTTTTGGATGCAAATGGGTTGAAAGGTAAAAGAATTGGCGTTGAAAAAAAGAAATACACCAATCAGTTTCTTCAACGCTTGTTCGATAAAGCGGTGAACGACATGAAGCAACAAGGGGCTGAAATGATTGAAATTGAATTTTTGGATAAAATCAATGCCAATGGTGAAGCTGAGTTTACGCTCATGTGTTATGAATTTAAATACGGCATCAATAAATACTTATCAACGGCTAATTCGCCGATGAAAACATTGAAAGACTTGATTGATTTTAATAAAAAAAACGAAGACCAAACAATGCCCACTTTTAAACAAGAAACCTTTGAAAAATGCGAAGCAAAAGGCGATTTGAACAGCAAAGAATACCTCCAAGCCTTAGAAAAAAGCCATAATGGGTCAAAAACAATAATTGATACCGTGATGCAGCAAAATAAATTGGATGCCATTGCTGGGCTGACAATGGGACCCGCTTGCAGCATCGATACCATTTACGGCGACCGTTGGGGAGATGTTTTTTTCACTGCGCCCGCCGCTGCGAGTGGTTATCCGCACATCACAGTACCCGGTGGCAAGGTGTATGATTTGCCCGTTGGTTTGTCGTTTATCAGCGGGGCGTATAAGGAAGGAGAGCTCATCCGCATCGCTTTCGCCTACGAGCAAGCTACTAAAAACAGAATCGCTCCAACATTTAAAAAAGCTTTTTTAGGATAGTTTTAAGGTGTGAAACGTACTTTGGTGTTTTATCAAAGTACGTTTTGTTACTCCTCAGTATTTTAGTCAATTTTACTACTTTTTGTCAGTTATCGTCTGAAATATAAAAATAGTTTAGGCTCGTTAGATTATCTATGAAAATGCTCTTTTTGCCATTCTCTACGAATACTGCCTTTCAAATAAGATATATACTGCTTCTGCATAGAATTTCTAAATTCGCCTCTTCCGTATTCTGTAAAATTATAAGGTAGAAATATAGAATCGGACATCGGACCTCCAGTGCACCATTGACTACCTAAAGCTGCGAAAAATGGAAATGGTTCAATTAAATACAAACTGACTAATGCTAAACTACCTTTATATACTTTTAGCTTTTCGTCTGCATCACATTGTATGGGTAGAACTGTTGTATCGGCAATGAAATTCGCTATTTTTTTAATAAGTAACTCTTTTTGACTTTTAGAGTATTTTATATTAGATTTTTTAAGTATAAAATCAACTTCAGAATCGTCAAGTGTTAAATAATTTTTTAAGTCTGCTGGATTTGAACATAGCAACATTAATTTATTATTCAGTTGGTTCATACAACTGTCATAAAGATGTTGTCTAAACTGAGGAGACAAAGTTTCCTTTTGAATTCCGTTTTTACTTTCATTATTTTCACAGCAACTTAAAAGCATGATGCAAAATAATAACACACTGTTCAATATGATTTTCATAAAAAAGGTATTGGTTTTCATACACTATCTTAATGTTTTGTCTTTCTTTTGATTTTACCGCTGCTTCGAAAAATATTCATTCTTTAAATTCTTCCAATGTTCCTCCAAGAACAGGGTTTGTTGTGTGAAATCTCTGACTTCACACATATCTAAAGGAGGGCAATCGCCCGACCACATCTAACTGTGCAAAAAATATACCCCTCTCCGAATGAGTCTCCAAAGGAGTCCTTCATGACCTTTGGACAGTATATCCCACTCTTGGTCGGGCGGTTGCCCTCCTTTAGATGTGTGTTCAGACAGAGTCCGAACACAACAACATACTGCTAAAATGGAACACTTAGAAGAACAGGGAATTGATTTTGTCCATGAAATAGCTGTATTGTTCCTGCAATAGAGTTTGGATTGTTAGTAATCTGCGTAAAAGCAATTTTAGGAATTAAAATAAGGAAAGTTATAAATATTCTTTTTCTAATCATCATAAAAAGTGTTTTAGATTTATTTATTGAATTATATTTTTGTTATTTCTTACCAAAGTACGGATTTTTTTCATTTTGGTTTCAGCGAACAACTTGCTTGCCACAATCAATCGCGGCAATATGATGACAGTTTACTGCTTCACGCAATAGTTATAAATTATTAAAATTCTCTCAATGGAAATCAAAAAGGCGAGTATATTATGTATACTATAAAGTAAATATATAAACTATTTCGCATAATACGAAGACATTTCGCAGGACGCGAAACTATTTCGCAGGACGCGAAACTATTTCGCAAGACGCGAAACTATTTCGCAAGACGCGAAACTATTTCGCAAGACGCGAAACTATTTCGGGAGACGCGAAAACATTTCGAGGGACGCGAAAAAATTTGTTAGGACGCGAGTCG
>JANMYC010001516.1:0-1921 GCA_031381715.1 Saprospiraceae bacterium | reverse complement strand
AAATTGAATATCATCAATGACTAAATCATTGCCGTTCAGTCCCCCTTTTGTGTTATTCCTCAATACAACAATCAAATTGGGATTAGCAGGCGTATTAAAAGTTAAACCATACTGAATCCAACCACCAAACGGAATATCTCCGGTACCTTTTATTGCCAATAATGAATCTGTTAACGCATCGCGCACTTCCAAAGTCACATTCGGTTTTTCAGGCTTATTTGAGATGTTTCTAATCCAAGCGGAGAATTGATATTTTAAGTTAGAGCATAAGCCACTAACGGGCAATCTGAAGCATTCTTTAGGCGTATTATCGGCGTTGATCACCATTAATCGCCCTGTTGGTCCGTCTCCACTGTGGTCACTTGTGTTGGCAGCCCATCCGCCTGCCTCGGTAGCATTATTGGCAACGGCATATTGCCCATCAACAATTACGCCCGTTGGCGAATAAATGTGGGTAGTGGTTGCCCCCGCAACGGCACTTGCCAGATTGGTTCTCCCGCCTGTACCAAACGTAATATTGTATGAGTTTGAAGATAAAACTCCCGAACAAAGCCCTGATTCACAATTGGTATTGTATGAAACAGTTTGGCTGTTTGAGCCCGTGCACCCATTTGAGGTGACTGTAACAGAGTAACTACCCGCCTTTTTTTTCATAATCGAAGCTGTAGTTTCACCAGTGCTCCACGTGTATCGTATACCAGTTGAAGCCGTCATAGTGATACTGTCTCCAGTACAAAGAATAGTTGGAACATTGGTTGAAATAATCGGTTTGTAGGATGAACAAGCCGCTACACTCACCGTAACACTACAACTATTGGTAGCATTTGGCGATGATATATTTAAAACGTACGAACCTATGGGAGCCGTACCAGTAAAACTTATCGGAATTTGTACACTCGTTTGATTAGCCGCTAAAGTAGTGCTGGCTATGCCTCCTGAAAAGCCATTGGCATTTGTGACAACAATACTCGTCGCGCCACTTGCTACATTCGATATTTTAAGGGTAATTGAACCCGATTGAGTGACGCCACTTGAATAAAAAGCCCCCGTAATAGTGGGTGCATTACAATCAAATGTGAAACTTGTCAAAAGGGATTTTTCCTCAGAAAAGTGCTTAGAAGGCACATCAAGATGGTTTATTGGATTGACCGCAAAAAGATTGGCAACCGATAAAAAAATAATAAAAACATTAATTTTGCTCTTATTTTTCTCCCCCCTCAGTATTTTTGCTAATAAATAGGAATAGTAATGTCTACTTGTTAATCTCATTTTATGTTGTACTTGTTTTATCTCAATTCAATTCTTTAGTTTTTGTGTTGCGATATTAAATTATAGTAGGAGGTGGCGAAGAGAAACTGAATTGATGCTAGAATTTGGATTATGTTAAAATAAAAGTTTTCTTTACTATTTCAAATTTTATACCAATATCAAGGTATTATTTAAATTAAAATTATATCAAATTCCGGCTTGGCTTTATTCTAAAAGCGAGATTCTTCGTTTGATATTTTTAAAAGTAAATTAATATGATAGTAAAGCTTGCCGAAGGCGATCTCATGACAAAATATGGCAATTACCACGAAGTCCTTTTTTATGATGGTCAAAAAGAGATCATTGCCCTATTAATGGGTGAAGTGAACGGCTCAGAAGGCGTTCTGTGTAGGGTACATTCATCCTGCATTTACGGGCACCATTTTAACAGTATTGAATGTGATTGTAGAGAACAAATGGCAATTTCGCAGCAATTAATAGAAAAAGCAGGCAAAGGCATCATTATTTGGTTGGATCAGGAAGGCAAATCCAATGGTCATTTTGCTCTTTTAAAAAGCAAAGAATATAAAAGACAAGGGCTCTCACAAGCGGAAGCCTACGAGGCTGTCGGCTTTAAAAAAGATGCCAGAGATTTTTCGAGAGTAGCCGAAAT
>JANMYC010001504.1:0-2262 GCA_031381715.1 Saprospiraceae bacterium | reverse complement strand
AATTTGGATTATCACACACCTCTACTATCTGGATAACATTGGGAAAATATTCTTTTATTAATTCCGTTAACGTTGTTCTCGCTGATAGTTCATCATCAATAATTATTGCCTTCATATTCCACTGTTGACAAGTAGTTAATTTTTCAGTTTAAAATAGTCGAATTAAGTAAAATTGCACCACTATTAAACCCTTTATATCTAAACGTTTAATAATCCGAAAAAAATAAGGAGAAGTAAGAAGAGATTAACAATCAAAAAACACATGTTGACGCAAAAGAGCATGATTTTTTTTTAAAAAGAAAGAATTAATCATTAATTTTCATAATGCAATGAAAAATCTTGAGGATTTTTAGAAAAAGGGCACTCGAATAATCACTTTTGTTCCTTTCGCTTCGCCCGCATCGTCTTTTATATCTTCAATAGTGAGGGACGACTTTTTAGTTCTTTGATGATTCAAAACTTCAATACGGTCGTTGGTAATTTGCATACCTTTTGAATTGTGGTCTTTAGAGCGGTGTTGTTTATTAATTTCAGCCGCTTTTGCCCGACCTACCCCATTATCTTCTAAGATACATTTGAAATAATCATTGCCATCGGCTTCAAAACGGATACTTATTTTGCCGCGCCCGTCCTTTTTATTGCGAATACCATGTATAATAGAATTTTCGATAAATGGTTGTAAAATCATGGTAGGCACTTGCGTATCCCACGGATCGAGTTTGTCATCGATTGTGATTTCGTAGTCAAAACTGTCACTAAAACGCATGGCTTCCATTTGGAGATACCCCCTCAGTATTTCCTCTTCTTTTTCAATAGAAATGGTCTCTTCTTTTGAAAAATCAAGTATTTTACGAATTAAATGCGCAAAATCCGTTAAAAAACTACTGGCTTTGTTTCTATCATTTTGCAGGATAAACGCATTGATAGAGTTCATGGTATTGTACAAAAAGTGCGGATCCATTTGCGCCCGCAAAGCTTTCATCTCTGTTTTGAGTATTTTTTGTTTAAACTCTTCTCTCTGTTTTAAAATACTCAAACGCCATAAAAATAAACCATATATAACTAACCCTAAAAGTAGAGCAATCAATATCCTCCCTCCCCAAGTTTGATACCACGGCGGAATAATGCTGATAGTAAAAATTTTTTCTACCTCGCTTTCTAAACCATCTGAATTATAGCCTTTTAAATGAAAAGTGTAATCGCCCGGAGGCAATTTATAGTATTTAATATTCGGTTTGATATTATCTATTTCTATCCAAGTATTATCTGCATCATAATTATCCAATCTAAACTTAAGCTTATTGCCTTTAGAATCACCATATTCAATCGCCACAAACTCTAACTCAACTGTATTTTGAGTGTGGTCAAGCGTCAATCCTTTTAACTCTGAGACTTCGCCTTCTTTTTTATATACTTCATCATTCACCTTGATGCCGGTAATCTGCATGATAGGTTTATTATCGTATTCTTTTATATCCTCTGGGCGAAATACGTTTATTTTATTCAAGCTTGTGAGCAACATTTCACCGGATGAAGCAGTTATCAATCGACCAATCATTATATTACTTATACCATCTGAAGTAGAAAATTTTTTCAGTTTTTTGGATATTGGATTGTAAACATACAAGCCAGTTTCAGATGCAATCCAAAGGTTATTTTTATCGTCTTTTTTAATACTGTAGATGAAGGGCAGAGCTAATTCAAGTTGAAAACTATATTTACCATCGGATGAAGGAAATATTTTCCATAAATTTTTTTCTCCTCCTAACCAAATAGTATCATTCACTTGGAGATAGCTCTCTATTTCATCATTTACAGGTATGGTCATTTTATGCTCCCAAGTACTGCTAACAGTTTTGAAAACTTCAACGTTTAAGTTTTTTGTTGGAGCGAACAATATATTTGGAGATATAGAAAATAATTTAGTAATACCAGTTTGATACTGAGGGGGTATCAAAGATGTTTGAGATATATCATAGTTACCATTTTGTTCTTTTATTTCGTAAACACCATCTGCTTTAACCATCAATATTTTACCATCTTCCAAAAAAACAAGATGATAAATATTAGAACTGGAGTTCGGAATAACCGTTTTAAAGCTCTTAGAAATTCTATCGAATACACAGAGTTTGTGGTCAGTAAATATCCAAATATTACCTTTTTTGTCTTTTACTAACTTTCTAATGCGTTTTTCCGTAAAAATAGACGCACCCAGAGTATTAATAAGTTGATGTTGTTGATTAAAAATCAGTAATTCTCCAT
>JANMYC010001503.1:0-2423 GCA_031381715.1 Saprospiraceae bacterium | reverse complement strand
TGTTCAAGTTATTGCTGACTATTTTAGAGGAGAGGTAAAAATATGAATATATTGTTAGATTTATTATTAAAAATATTTATTTTTAATAAATATTATATAAAAACTATCTTTCCCAGAAAACTCATCCATTAAAGTATTCACAAATATGATAAAAAAAATCCTCTAAATCCAAAAGTTTTCCTAACTTTCATCTTAATTTTAGTACAAATGCATTATTTTAACGTATAAAGCATTTTATAGCGCTAAAATACTGAAAATCAGTTTCTTATAAATTATAACTTATAAAATAAACTATACTATTTAATATGTTTAATGAGCCAATAGAAGAACGGTACAATGATGTTCTGCGCCAGAGAGTCGCACTGGAAGGTCAACTGTCACTCTTGAAAAGCAACCATCAACAAGAGTTAAAAATTGCCCATAAACGCTCCAATCGTTACC
Organism: Saprospiraceae bacterium; assembly: GCA_031381715.1. GTDB lineage: Bacteria > Bacteroidota > Bacteroidia > Chitinophagales > Saprospiraceae > JAAFJT01. The sequence goes on along the minus strand of JANMYC010001503.1, from coordinate 1,982 downwards.
TTTTATTGCTCTTGCTTTTACCACTAACTACTCTATTGTGTAAGAAAAAAATAGACCCCTCAGTATATGAGCGTCAATTGACGGCTCAAAGGGATTCAATCCAGCAAATAACTCGCGACTTGGTTTTAGAAAAGGAAAAAAAACATACAATCAAATATGTTATTCGCAAAGGCGATGTGCTCACATCATTGGGCGAGCTTTTTTTTAATAACCGAGAGGCGGGCTATCAAATCGGCTTGGATAATGGTATCAATACGGAATATCAGCTTTATCACCTCGTCCCGGGTGATACTCTTTTGATTAATATCCCTTAATTGTGTATCTTTGTCGCTTGTTCATTGGTCTATCGCGATTTACGAGCATTCGTGCAGGAGTAAGTTGAGGAAAGTCCGGACAACGTAGAGCAACCACGCCACCTAACGGGTGGGGTTTCGATGAAAATCGGAATACAGAGAGTGTCACAGAAAATAACCGTCCCGACCCCGAGTAATCGGGACGGGATAAGGGTGAAAATGTGCGGTAAGAGCGCACAGCGTTTTAGTGCAAACTAAGAGGCGGATAAACCTTGTGGGTTGAAATGCCATGTACACCGTGAGGCTTTGATTCCTCTTTGGGGATAGAAGCACTGAGCTGCTCGCTCAGCACGGGGGGTAGGCAGATGGATTCTTGTCGGTGACGACAGAACTAGATAAATGATAGACGCTTTTCGTTAAAAGAAGTCCTTTGGATGTATTTTACTGAGGGGTACAGAATCCGGCTTATAGATGAACATTTTTAAAAGAAAAGAGAAGCCGTCGTGATGATTCATGACGGCTTCTCTTTTTTTATTTTATAAGGGTACAGATTTTGATTACAGGAGAAAGAAATTAATGGGACAAAATTAAATCGCTCTTTTTTAAAAAAGTATAATGCTTGCACACGGTCTATGACCGTGTGTGTCTATTTTATGGTCTTTGACCATTTTACTTATAACGGTCACAGACCGTAGAATGTGCACACACGGTCACAGACCGTGCGCAAGCGGGACGGATATTTAAATCGAAAATTATTTCCAACAAATTATTCCTCATAATTTTTTTCAACGATAGACAAATCAATCCCGACATTTTTGAATTTCTTAATTCTTTCTTGGCTCATTTTTCCAACTTTGTAGGCATATTTTTGGTTATTAAACCAACCATACAATAGATTTGGTTCACCTTCGATTTTAATTGGAATTTTTAAAACTCCGTTGTCAAGATATTTCAATAAATCGACGAAATTTTCATCCCACGTTTTTTTATTCTGTCTTTCATTTATAGATAAATCTATTCCATGATTTCGGTATTTTTCAATCTGATCATTTTCTAATTTCCCATTTTTATTAGCTATTTTCTGATTATTAAACCATGTATATAGCGGATTTTGCACTTCATCTATTTTAAGTGGTATTTTCAAAATACCATTATCAATATATTTTAATAAATCATCAAAATTTTCATCCCAAGTTTTCTCACTCCTTTGTCCAAGACCTATCCAACTAAAATTTATTGAGTTCAATAGATCTTCTCTTTCTTTTGAAATATCAAGGCGATTTCTAAGAGTACCTGCTTTCAATGCTCTTTGAGTTTGCGCCCAAACATATAGTTTATTTTCATTCACTAATGAAGGTTCTCTATTGTTTTCAGTGATAAATTTTTTGTACTCATTGAATTGTTCTAACCATTTTTGCTCATTTGCTTCTAATCCTAAACCCTCTAAATCAAAACCAATTGATTTAATCAACTGAATTTGAGTATTATTTAAATTTCCTTTTTTATACACCGTTCTTTGTGACATTAACCAAATATACAACTCTTTATTACTCGATGTTCAAGTATTTACTGATTTTTTAATATAAAAAAAACACGACCTTTGCCGGAGAAAAAAAGGCATGGTAATTATCAGTATAAGCACATTTATCAACGATTTCGTTAACGGACTATGTATTGGATTAGCTGCGG
>JANMYC010001492.1:0-7586 GCA_031381715.1 Saprospiraceae bacterium | reverse complement strand
TTTCACTTTTCACTTTTCACTTTTCACTTTTTACTTTTCACTTTTCACTTTTCACTTTTCACTTTTCACTTTTCACTTTTCACTTTTCACTTTTCACTTTTCACTTTTCACTTTTCACTTTTCACTTTTCACTTTTCACTTCTTGGTATTGCCACAAAAAGGTATCAAGTGGCTTTTATCAAATTCCCCCTTTTTTTCATCTACTCTTACTTAAAATAGGGTTTTCAAGCTAAATGCCACAAAAAGGTATTTTTCCTATATTGGTTTTAAGTTCCCTATTTACATTTTGATGCAATGATGTAATTACATCATTGCATCAAAACACAAATACATAGTAGCATCATTTAAAATTAATGTAATAATGTATTGATGTAATTAAATATTATTTTACTTTTGTTCAAAATATAAAAAACATGATTATTTCAGTGATGAACCTCAAAGGAGGGGTTGGAAAAACGACTATTTCCACCAATTTAGCTACTTGTTTTGCCCTCGATGGCTTCAAAGTCTGTATTGCCGATTTGGATAATTCCCAATTCAGTTCCAAAAAATGGAATACGCAGCGCGGCGATACCCAGCCCGCTATTCCTGTTTTTGGGGCATCGGGCTATAAATCTCAATCGGGTTTTTCATCGGAAGAAGGCAAAGAAATGGCTCAAACCATCAAAAGCCTAAGCAAAGATTACGAAATAGTGATATTGGACGGTGCGCCCGTTTTTGAAGAATTGGCGACTTGGATGATTCTGGTTTCGGATTTAATAGTCTGCCCAATCCAAACGTCGGCATTGGATGTGTGGACGATGAAAAATATCAAACAGAAAATAGACCAATTGGCGGCAATGGGTCATGAAAAAGAGGTTTGGCTATTGCTCAACTTTCATAACGCCCAAAGGCGCCTTGATAAAGACATTGAGCAAACTCTTTTGGACATCGGCATGAAAGTTTTTAAATCCAGAATTTCGAATCGTGTCTCTTACAAAGAGGCAATTATTGACGGCATTGGCGTGGTTGAAACCAAAGACAAAAAGGCTTCGGAAGAAATCATGGCAGTTTTTAATGAAGTGAAATCTGTTGTTTTAGTCAATCAAAAAAATGAACTGTAATTATGAAAAAAGAGTCAAGAACATCAAAAATAACCAGTGTGTTTGATAATTTAGATATTGACAAGTTATCGTCTGTGGCGAGTCAAATGAGCACACCTTCCGAGATGCCCAAGCCGACCCCCTCAGTATCAGAGCCTGTACAAGCAACTGTTGAAGTTGAGTTGGCAACCGAAAACCCGAAGAAGGATCGTCGCTTTACGATTATCCTACCCCACGACCTTTACATGAAAATGGTTCTCAAAACGAAGTCAGATGGCATCTCTTTTACCAAGTATATTCACGCAATTATGGAAAAAGACTTATCATAAAACTGTATTGATGTAATGATGTAATTATGTTTTGATGCAATAATGTAATAAAAACTATTGTTTTAAGTTTTGGATAGGATTTTTTACGGCTTTTAAACAACAAAACAGGGAACGCTAAGAAAATATCTCAAAGCTATTTTTTTAGCTTTAGAGCCGTTAAAAATAAATTGAAAATAAGTTGTCGATAGAGTCAATAAAGTTTTTAGAATCGAATTAAAAGCAGGTTTGCGGTTGTTGTGAATTGTAATTGTAATTTTGAAATGAGCAATCCTCCTTATGTAGGGCATCGTCGATGAAAATTTGTGCTAACCACTGACAATAAATTGAGAATTTTAAAGAGAAGATAAAAAGTTGTTTTGGTTACATGAATACATTTTGATGCAATAATGTAAATATGTTTTGATGCAATGATGCTACAGTTCAATGCTTTTTAACGTAAAAAATGGAGGTAGATATTTGGAAAATTCAAACCAATAACTGCAGAATGATGTAATGATGCTATCATGCAATGATGTAAAATTTTGACTATGGAACAGAATAATAAAATCATCCTTTTTCAAGAAAAGCGCATTCGGAGGGAATGGCACAATGATAAATGGCATTTTTCAATAGTGGATGTCATTGAGGTTTTGACGGATAGCCCGATACCTCGGAACTATTGGACGAAGGTAAAAAAGAGCTTGATTGAAGAAAGTCAAACGCATCCGTTTTGGATGCAGTTGAAATTAGCGGCATCGGATGGCAAATTACGCCTTACAGATTGCACCGATACTGAGGGGGTACTGCGCCTCGTCATGTCAGTGCCGTCGCCGAAAGCTGAGCCTTTTAAACTGTGGCTGGCGCAAGTAGGACGGGAGCGGATGGACGAAATCGAGAATCCAGAATTGGGCATTGAGCGCATCAAAGAGCTCTACAAAGCCAAAGGGTATTCGGATGAGTGGATTAACATGCGCTTGAAATCCATTGATATTCGGAAAGAATTGACGGATGAGTGGAAGGGTAGGGGCGTAAAAGAAGGTCAAGAATATTCGATATTGACGGCTGAAATTTCAAAAGCGACTTTTGGTATGTCACCATCGGAATACAGCAAATTCAAGAACTTGGATAAGCACAACTTGCGCGACCATATGACCAATTTGGAATTGATTTTTACGATGTTGGGCGAAGAATCCACGCGACAAACTGCCGTTGAAAATGATGCTATTGGCTTTGAAGAAAACCACGAAGCGGCTGTAAAAGGCGGAACGATTACGGGTAAGGCTTTAAAACTCTATGAAAAAGAATCCAACAGGAAAGTTGTTTCGCCCGAAAATTTCCTCCAACAGATAGAAGAAGCGGAGAAAAAAGGGCAATTACCGGACTAAAATGCCAAAAAAATGATTGCATTATTGCAAAATGATGTAATGATGTAATAGTGTATTTGTGCTATGATGTAATGATGTAACAAAATTGTGAACAAAAAATTTAATTTTAACATTTAAAACTTTTTCAAATGCCTAATTCTTATCAGCATCTTTTTTTTGACCTCGACCACACATTATGGGATTTTGAACGCAATGCCCATGACTGCCTTATTGAAATGCACAACCATTTTAGATTGAAAGAATTAGGGGTTGAAGAGGCGGATACTTTTTTTGAAAAATTCAGTGAAGCCAATAAATACTATTGGGATTTGTTGGAAAGAAAGAAAATTACGAGCGATTATATCCGAAAAAATAGGTTTAAAACGGCTCTTTCAAAATTAGGAGTGAGCATAGATGAATCTTTTAGCTTAAAAATGAATGAAGTTTTTATTCAATTACTGCCTCATAAAAAACAATTGATTGAAGGGACTATTGAAATTTTGGACTACTTAAAACCCAAATATCAATTGCACATCATCAGCAATGGTTATAGCGACATGCAAATGCAGAAGATGAGAAGCTCAGAGATTGACCATTATTTTATCGAGGTTATTACCAACGAAAAAGCCAACGCTCTAAAACCCGAAAAAGCGATTTTTGACTATGCACTTAATTGCGCAAATGCCTCATTTTCGGGTAGTTTGATGATTGGGGACAATTACGAAGCAGATATTAAAGGGGCAATAAATGCCAATTTTGATACTGTTTTTTATAATCCTGAAAGGAAAGAAACCATAGAAAAGCCAACTTACGATATTTTTCATTTAACTGAAATGAAAGCGTTTTTATAAAAATATGAGTAGATTCAAAATTCATACCCCTCAGTATTGTATGTTTTTTAAGGATAAAATTGATATATGATTGACATCAAAAAAGTAATCGCCATAGATGTACATACCCACGCAGAAGTATCGTGCTGCCAACCGCATGACGATTTTCGCCCCGAGTTTGACGTGGCATTTGCTAAATATTTTAAATCTGATAAACGCCCGACGATGCAAGAAACGGCGGATTTTTATCGGGATAGTAATATGGCTTTGGTCATGTTCACCATTGACAGTGAGCATGAAGTGGGTAAAAAGCGCATACCCAATAAAGAAGTGGCGGAATGTGCCCTAAAAAACGACGATGTGATGATTGCTTTTGCGAGCATTGACCCGCATAAAGGGCGCATGGGCGCGCGGGAAGCCCGGGATTTGATTGAGAATTATGGCGTAAAAGGTTTTAAATTTCACCCAACAGTGCAAGGTTTTTACCCACACGATCGCATGGCATATCACTTATATGAGGTGATTGCGGAGTATAAATTGCCAATGTTGTTTCATTCAGGTCATTCGGGTTTTGGTTCTGGGGTGCGGGGTGGCGGCGGCTTGCGTTTGGAATATTCCAATCCGATGCACTTGGACGATGTGGCAATTGATTTTCCCGATTGCCCCATTATCATAGCGCATCCGAGCTGGCCTTGGCAAGACGAAGCCTTGTCGGTGGCGATGCACAAGCCCAACGTTTATATTGATTTGAGTGGTTGGTCGCCGAAATATTTTCCGCCTCAACTAGTACAATATGCCAATACCTTGTTGAAAAACAGAATGCTGTTCGGAACTGATTTTCCTCTCATTACACCCGAACGTTGGATGAAAGATTTCGAGGAAGCGGGTTTTAAAGAAGAGGTAAAACCCCTAATTTTAAAAGAAAATGCGATTCGGATGTTGGGGCTTGTGTGAGAATTTACCCCCTCATTTCTGGGAGTTAAATACCGTTTTAAAACCCTGGATAATTTTATACAATCACAAATAATTTTTATTTCGCACATCTAAACCTTGTTTGCCGATAGGCAGGTGATATACACTAAAAACTACCGAACTATCGGTTAAAGCGTACCTAAAAAACCGCCATCTACGGGAACATTCACACCATTGACATAGGCGGCTAAATCAGAAGCTAAAAATGCCGCCATATTGCCCAAATCTTCTGGCGCACCAATCCGTTTAGCGGGAATCGAGGCCGCCACATTTGCCACAACTTTTTCAACGGGTAAATCCGCTTGTTTTGCTCGGGCAGCCATCAACTGTTCCAGTCGTGCGGTTTGAATTAAGCCTGGCAAGATGTTATTCACCGTAATGCCATCGCTCGCCAATTCCATGGATAAGGCTTTTGCCCAATTCGCTACGCCTGCCCGAATGGTATTCGAAATTCCTAAATCTATTTTTGGTTCTTTGATAACAGAACTCAAAACTGTAATAATGCGCCCATATTGTCGCTCTTTCATAGCGGGCACAAAAGCTTGAACGAGCATCTGATTGGCTAAAATAGACTCATTAAAATAGGCTTGATACTGAGGGGGTGTCGCATTAAAAGCTGTTGCCGGCGGTGGGCCACCCGAATTTAAAACCAAAATAGAGACTGGGTTGTCTTGCGTTTTAACTTGATACTTAGCTAATATCTTTTCTAATTTTACTAAATCTCCAAAATTAATGACGCAATAATCGTGCTTTTGACCCTTTTTTTTAGGCAGCTTAGAAAGGGCTTCTTTGAGTTTTTCCTCATTGCGACTCACCAAAGTTATGCTTGCGCCACAAGCCGCCATGCGTTCTGCAATGGCAAAACCGATGCCTTGCGAACTGCCGCCAATAAATGCTCTTTTACCAGAGAGTGAAATTTCCATTATTTTTCTTTTAAAGGTACTCATGCAGTAATATTGTTTAATTTCTTAAGCGCTTCTTTTTAACTTAAAAAACGAATATTGAAGCCTTGTGATTAGGATAAGCTGATTTTTGATGGCTCAAAGCCAATTGCTAAATAGTTGATATCCTAAAAAACGATTCAAAAATAGCATAACAAAATTTAAAAGTACCTTATTTGATTTTAGAATTCAAAGGACAGATTATCCACAATTGAAATTATTCCAATTTTTTATCATGTAAATACTAACCTTTAAAATGTAATTTACCTCGTGACCAGAGAATTAATTTGTAAACAGAACTTTCTTAGCGCAAATTTGTGAGCGTTTTGTTTTAAAATAACAAGCGTCCTCCTACCGATTAGCACAGTCCACTTTATTTTTTAAAAGATCTAAAACAGTTTTTACGATTTTTTACATTCAGACAGAAGTAAAACGCTTCTGTATTCAGAGTATGTTTTGAATTCTATTTTAGGCGAAAATTGAGTCTTTTCCAGTCTCAGTTCTCAAATTTTTTCTCAACGTAGCGAAGGCTATGTTTCCAAAAAATTAAAATCTGAGACAGAAAAACACTTCAGTTTTCACTCTAAAATAGAATTCAAAACATACTCCTAACTAAAACAAACTTATAAAATGAACAATCTTTATGCTCGAATTGCTCGATATGCAATTCCACTCCTTTTATTGCTCACCACTATTTCCACAATTTCAGCCCAACTGCCAACGGGATTTATTGATGCCAAAGTACAGGGCGGTTATGTATCACCGATGGGTGTCGTTTTTTCAAAAGATGGACTAAAAATGTTCGTTTGGGAGAAAAAAGGTACACTTTGGGTCTCTTCTTGGAATGGAACAACTTACGTAAAACAAGGCTCCGCTTCTCTTAATATCAGTGAAGAAGTAGGAGATTGGCGCGATTTCGGTTTTCAAAGTGTGGCGCTTGACCCGAACTTTGATACCAATGGCTTGGTTTATTTATTTTATCAAGTGGATCGTCATCACCTTTTGAATTTTGGAACCCCTCAGTATAATGCGGCTACCAATGAGTATTACAAGCCTTCAATCAGTCGTGTAACACGGTACAAACTCAATAACAACAACAGTGTTTTCAGTGCTGATTACGCGAGCCGCAAAGTGCTTCTGGGTGAATCTAAAAGTACAGGTGTGCCTTTGGTGCATGAAAGCCACGCGGGCGGGCAAATTGTATTTGGTGCGGATGGAACACTTTTCGTCACAACTGGCGACAACGCCAGTTACGCAAGCACGGATGTGGGAAGTGCGGGTGAAACTTATTGGCAACAAGCGATTAACGACGGCATTATGCGTTCACATGAGAATGTAGGGGCTTTGCGCGCTCAAATGCTCAATTCTCACTGTGGAAAATTGCTCCGAATTGACCCCAATACAGGTGATGGCGTTTCAAATAACCCTCATTTTGATGCCGCAAATCCACGTTCAGCGCAATCTCGTGTCTGGGCTTTGGGATTACGTAATCCTTATAGAATGTCTTTTAAAACTGGAACGGGCAGTAAAGACCCAGCCGACGGCAGCCCTGGTACCTTCCTCATTGCCGATGTTCAGTGGAATGCTTGGGAGGATATGCACATGGTTGAAAAAGCGGGTACAAACTGCGGTTGGCCCATTTTTGAAGGGATTGACCCCGCTGGAGGATATTACTCGGCAAGTGCCAACGTTAAAAATCAAGATGAACCCGGCCAACCATCTTTTCAAAGTCTTTGTAAACAAGCCACTTCTTTGGTTGTGAGTACGGATGCTAAACAAAGGCGTTTTACCCATTTTCCTCCTGCTTTGGATTGGCGTCATGGTCAAAACAATGCTCGTTATCCAGACTTTTCAACGGGAACGGCTCAAGGTAAAACCATTGGTTCGGCGGGTGCTGAAGTCACGGGAACGCCTTTTGGTGGTAACGCTGCGACAAGTGGGACTTTTTATCCCGGTACAGCGTTTCCAGTGGCTTATCGGAATGTTTATTTCTTCGCGGATTACGGGGCAAATTGGATAAGAGCGGCAGAATTGCATGATAATTCTAATCATCAAGTCCATTCTGTGCTTAATTTTGCTCCAGATGGGT
>JANMYC010001459.1:0-4603 GCA_031381715.1 Saprospiraceae bacterium | reverse complement strand
TTGTCTTTTTTCTAAAATATTAGCGTATTTAAGTTCTTGAAAATCAATGGTTTGTTTCAAATCTTCGAGTTTCATGGAGTTATTTGGGACACCTAAGAGTTGTACTTCATTGCGTTGGAGCAAAGTTTCTTGATGATTGAGTATCGTCAACTTATCATTTTCAGTGTTTATTTTATCGTTCATCTCATCTCTCAATTTCTCTAAAATCTTAATAGTATCTTTTTTATCCGTTTCAGTCAAGTAATTCGTTTGGTGATTAACGGACATCACCACAAAATTACCATCACTTTTTACCTGCAAACTGCGAGGGTCGAGGTTAGGAGTGAGTCCCTTAAAAACAAGTTCAGTTCGTCCTGAGTTTATGGATGCATTAGCCGAGCGTTGCACTTGGGCACCATTAAAAAATACCGTCACTTGCTCAATATTACTACTGACAGATTGAGTTTTGACTTGACAAAAAGCCATCAATGGGCTTAGTAGGAAAATAAAAATCACTTTTTTCATCTTTTTTTCATCTTTTTAAGCGAGAATGATGTCCATTAAAAATGTAAGTAAAACCAATGCTAATAATTAGTAAACCTATTTATTAAAGGGTTTTACTTTACATTTCGTGAGATGTAAAAGGAGTTGTTTTTCCATAAAACGCAATTATTTACCTGTTTTTTCATCTTCCCTGTCACAAATTTTATATTGTAAGTATAGTCGAGGTGATTTTGGGCTATATATTGGCTGAATAATTAGAGAATAGCTTAAGAGGTAATACACTTTTCAGATCGAGCTTACTCAAACAAATAAACATAAAAACTAAAAATCATGACAAGGAAATCTCAAAAACAAATTGTCAATCTATTAATCGCATCCTGTATATTGATGCAAAACACTTTGAATGCAGAGTGTACTTATGAAAAAAATCTACAATTTGATGAGTTTCCTATTGGTGTAAGATTAGCGTGGAGTACTTCATTTGAGCACAATACATCCGTTTTTATTTTAGAAAAACAAGATAATACTCAAGTTTTTCAGCCGATAGGTTCTCTTGAGGCTTCTGGAAATTCAAAATCAATAAAAGAATATAAATTTTTAGACAACAGAGCAATGTCATCCACGATTTCCTATCGGATAAAACAGATGGATATTGATGGAACATACGGTTATAGTGAGATAGTGACCATACATAAAAAGTTAGAAGCGAACTCAATGCTCGTTCAACATTTTGATGAGACTGTTAAAAACGCATATGATTTTATATTAGAGTCGGCAAAGGAGGGAAAGGTTCGTTTAAAACTGATAGACGACAATGACAATATCGCTTGGGAAGGTACTAAAGAACTGTCTAAGGGGTTAAATAACATATCTATTGACCTTACTACCCAATCAGAAGGGATTTACAAAGTAATCGTATTGATGGAGCGAGACGAGCAGGTATTGATTATTCGTAAATCTCAAGATGAGGTGCAGCGTTCATCCAATGTAGCCAATATAAAAAAGACGAATAGAAATTAGGTTAATCATTTTATTTTTAAAAGCTGTTTTAGATGTTTTGATATATGTAAAACAGCTTTTTTTTAGCGTAAGTCGCTTGAGTATTGAAGCTTTACTTTACAACTACAACATCACCTTTGAATATTTCTTTGTCACCGTCCTCAAATTCAATTTCAGCAAACCAAATATAGGCATCACCAGCCACTTCATTTCCATTAAAATAACCATCCCATGATTTTGAATTATCGTTTGGCGTAAAGTCCTTAGCTTGATATATTTGAGCCCCCCAACGATTGAAGACCGTGAAATTCAAAATTCTCTTTGTGCCACTACCCGCATAAATCATAAAAACATCATTTTGTCCATCATCGTTTGGAGAAAAGGCGTTGGGTACAAATATTTTACGTTGTTTATCCACCCTGACTATAATGTCTTTTGAAGCCGAGCAGCCAAAAGTATCTTTTACAGTCAATTTATAAAGGGTCGTGACTCGAGGGCTAGATAACGTGACGCGGCATTCTTTACATCCCACCATTGAATCCCTCAAAGGTTTCCACAAAACACTGCTCAATACTGAGGGGGTATCCACGCCCGCAAAGAGCGAAATATCATCTCCGAAATGTATCATAGTATCACTTGTAGAGATGATTTTCAACTTCGGTGGATTTTTGATATTTAGGCTTTTCTCTATTGTGCAGCCATTCGTATCCCTTATTTCAAAGACATAATCTCCACCCGCTAAGTTATTATAAGTTCTGACGCTGTCGATAGTATATTTTTTTTCATTAAAAGTATAAGTGTAGGGCGCTACTCCCCCTTTAATGGAATCCAAAATGACGGCTCCGTTCTTTTCACCAAAGCATTTTACGTGTTTTACTGAAAAATCAGCTTCTAATAGTGGTGGTGCTTTTAGAGAAACAACGGTAGAATCCACACACCCATTTTTATCATAAACGAAGACTTTGTAAGTGGTATCTGCTTTTAATCCTTTAGCAGTTCTATCGGTTTGAAGTGGATTGGTTTGCCATACGACTGTGTAATTGCCTACTCCACCACCAGGTTTTACCGTTGCCTGCCCATCTTCGGAATTGGGGCAACGCACAGAATATCCGTTATAAATAGTATCTGGAGTAGCAGTAGCTTCTACCTTTGGCGGTTGCCCTACCGATGCTACGGTTGCTATTTTACAACCTTTTGAATCCGTAATAGTGATAGTAATATCGCCAGAGCAACGCCCAACAACTGTTTGAGTGGTTCTGCCACCTGACCAATTATAGCTAAAAGGGGCACCAAAGCCACCTTTTGCATTGGCACTTACTTCTCCATCGCATTTGCCGTAGCAAGTCGGTTTTTTAACTGAAATGGTGGGTGTGATTGTAGTAGCTGCCACCGTTATTTTTACAGTATCTATGGCTTTGCACCCCTCAGTATTGGTGACTGTTACCGAGTAACTTCCCGTAGTAGTGGCATTAAAAAGCCGATTGGGAGAACCATTTTGCCACTTGTAGGTACTGCCGATATTGCCTGCGTTGAGCGATATGGATTGTCCATTGCAGAGGGCTGTATCATTGCCTAAACTAACAATTGGCAATGAATTGACTTTAACGTCAATATTTTCAGTAACCGTTTGGCAAGCATTGAGCTGAGCTTTTAAAGAATATGTGCCACCACTTGAGCGATTGGTTTTTGGAATGACTGGATTTTGAGCACTTGAACGGAACCCGTTGGGCCCAGTCCACTCATAAGCAGTGGCACGATTAGGTGTTGATAATTTTAACGTATCTCCTTCGCATGGCTTATTTGAGGTCAAATTTACTGAGGGGGTGCAACTGGTTGGAGCGCTCATATTATTGCACACTTGGAAATCCTCGGAATAAATCATTGATTTATCATCGTTATTCGTAATGCGTATCCAATCAACCGCGGCTGAACCTTTAAAACGGAAACTTAGACCATCCAGATTACAGATTTTACCCGTGTAAGGAGCCGTAAAAAAAGGAACGTTATTTTTCGAGTAAGTGATTACATTATTTTGAAAAGTGAGCTTTATGATTACCCAATCAGTCATATCTAAAACTAAATATGGTTTATCGGTAATTAGGGCTTGATTGGCGACCACAATATTAGTCCACTGCTGTCCAATGGGGTCACCCATTAAAGTACATCCTGTAGAACCATTGGATGTCAATAATCCAAGTGAAACATCGTACGCTGAAAAACCATTTAATGCACTATTATTTTTGAATTTTACTTCGTAACTGAAATTATCGGTTAGGCAAATAGGGGCATTGAACTCGAAATTAGTCCAATACAAACTTCTGTTGGTAGATGTAGGTTGAATGCGAAGTTCTCCATTGCGCACATAATTGCACGCGGCCAAATCAGGCTCAGTGCTGTACACATTCTGAGCATTAAAATATGTTACATAACCCCTCCAGGCAGAACTTTGAGCAATCCCTTGCTGCACACCTACAAAAAATAGAAGGGTAAGAGTAAACGGCTTGAGCATATATAGTGTTGGTTTTTGAAATTTGTTGAGATATTAATTGGCTGTTTATACAATTTAATCTCTTTGAGATTTTAAATTTTTCACGGTTAAAACAAAAAGGTAAAAAAGCTTTAAATACAAAAAAGGTAGAATATGAGCCGTACAAATAATATCAAAGTAGCGTTTGGTGGTACAAATTAAAACAAGTATGAGCAAAAAATCAATTGAATAATTCTATTACAACAGCTTGATAGTCAAATATTTATGGAAATAAACGTCAAAGTTGCTTCTTTATTTATATGAATACCATTTTTAAAGTAACATTTAGATTAAATTAACACTTTATGCGAACCTCATTAACAAACAAAAACCCATGAGGTGCTTTCTGGAGCACTTTCATGGGTTTTGAGTTTTTTTAAAGATATATTTCAACTGCTATTTTAACAGTTTTTACCTAAATTTTATGGCATTTTAAGCGTGTTTATTGGCAAACTCGCGCATGAGGTCTGCTAAGAATTTAACACTTTTCATAGGCATAGCATTGTAAATTGAAGCCCTAAAGCCGCCTACTGAACGGTGCCCTTCGATGCCCGAAACACCGTTATCCTTTGCAAATTGAGCGAAAAGTGGCTC
>JANMYC010001429.1:0-3238 GCA_031381715.1 Saprospiraceae bacterium | reverse complement strand
GAATTGACGCTGGTTTTTGAGCCGGGAAAATACATTGTTGCAGAATGTGGCTACTTATTTGTGCAAGTGAATGTCGTGAAACATAACCCCTCAGTATCTTTTGCTGCCGTGGATTCGGGATTGAATCACCTCATCCGCCCGATGATGTATGACTCGTATCACGAAATTGTGAACGTGTCAAATCCGTTGAATGACAAAAAGTTATATAATGTAGTCGGCTATATATGTGAAACGGATAATTTCGCCGAAGACCGCCCTTTACCCGAAATTACTGAGGGGGATATCCTCTGCTTGCTCAATGCAGGTGCGTATGGTTTTACAATGGCGAGCAACTATAACAGCCGTTTCAGACCTGCCGAAGTAATGATTTATAAAGGTGAAGATTACCTCATTCGCCACCGTGAAACGATGGAAGATATTTTAAAAAATCAAGTAGAATTGGATATAGCCCTATAGTGCGGAACTCCAGTTCCGCGCTACAATAAAGAAATCATGAAAAGTATCCTGAAATTAGCCTTGTTTTTGATGCCTTTTTTTACGCAGGCTCAAGATTTAATTCCTTACTCAAAACCACTACCTATTATCTCAAAGGATGGAATGGTGAAAATGCCTGATGGACGTTCGGTGAAAATCGAAGATTTTAAGAATAAAGAAGCGGTGGTCATTTTCATGGTGAGGCACGCTGAAAAAGATACGGCGGGTGGTTCGAATGCGGATTTAAACGCTGTGGGCAGAGGTCGAGCGATGGCTTTGGTGAGTATTTTAAAAAAAATGAAAATTCAGAAAGTCTATTCAACAGATGTACCACGGACAAAAAATACGGCAAAACCCTTGGCTGATTTGAGACGCAAAGCGGTGGAAATTTATGACCCTAAAAAGCATAAAGAGCTACTCGAATCCATTTTAAATACCCAGAAAGGAAAAAGAGTTTTGGTGGTAGGTCATTCGAATACAGTGCCTAAAATGCTGAATATACTGAGGGGTAGCGAAGAAGAAAAAGATATTCCTGATAATGAATATTCAAGGTTGTACATCATCAGTGTTAAAAAATTGGGTGATGCCAAGGTGACTTTGATTAATTTTTAACGATGTTGCTGTTTAATTAGAATATAAAATTATAAATCGTTGATTATCAAACTTTTGGAAAGTTTTAAAACTTTCCAAAAGTTGTAAATAATAAGAATGTTCTAATAGATATTTCCCGTTTTTAATCAAAAATGTCGCTGTGGAATGAATTCACAGCGACATTTTTTATGAGCATTTAAGATTAATTTAAGCTGCTTTTTCAATTTCGCCCCTATAATCCACTCTTTTATCCATTTTAATAATATCGGTTTTAGGGATTGTAAAATAGAATGTAGTGCCTTCCCCCTCAGTAGATGAGAGCCATATACGCCCGCCCAAATTGTGGATTATTTTTTTGCAAGTCGCTAATCCGATGCCTGTGCCTTCGTAATCGGATTGAGAATGTAATCGAGTGAAAATATCGAAAACCTTTGCCATGTGCTCTTGTTTTATGCCAATTCCATTATCAATGACGGCGAAAAGATGTTCATTATTATTGCTATTATCTATATAATTGATATTAATTTGAGGTGCCGTATTGGGTTTTCTAAATTTGATAGAATTTGAAATCAAATTTTGAAACAATTGTGTCATTTCTGTGACAGATGCCTTGAGGTGGGGAAGAGGTTGGCAATCAAGAACAGTAGCGGATTCAGTGATGGCAACCGTCAAATTATTTTTAACAACATTGAAAATATCATTTAAATCCACATCTTTAGTATCGTGCGTATTTTTACCCAATCGAGAATAAGAAAGAAGATTATCCAATAAACTTTGCATCCTTTTGACGCCATCTGTTACAAAAAACATGTATTCTGTGATATTATTATCATCGCTCAAGCTTTTCAATCGCCTTTGTATAAGCTGTGTGTACATGCCTATCATGCGCAAAGGTTCTTTAAGGTCATGAGAGGCAGCAAAGGCAAAATTCTGCAATTCAGCATTGGATTCTTTGAGTTTTAGCTCTATCAATTCCAAGTCCTTCAACTGCTGGCTGATGGTATATTTTTGTTGACTTAATTCTGAATTTTTATCTTTTAAAATTTTAATAGCAAAAAGTTGAGCGCCTTCAAAAATAATCAATATGCAAAATATATAACTTCCTACAAAAATATAGCTGATAAGTTGATACAAATCATTGGTTGGTTTTAGGTTGATAGACGGGTTAATTAGACCATATATGTATATTCCGATATACATCCCAAATGTAACCATTAACCATACTGCTGACCATTTTAGCTCTTCTACCAGGCAAGTACTGAGGGGTACCACAAAAAGCCAAGGAATATAAACGGAATAAAGCCCGCCCGAGGTCAAAGCCGCAGGGTATAACATGATACAACAAATAAGGGCGAGTGTATTGCCTGAAATTTTAGTATTTCTATATTTTTTAAAATACCAGAGCGAAGGAAAAATAAGGAAAGGAGAAGCTAAAAACCACCAAATTGCTTTAGATTCCAGAAAAAAAGTCGTGCAAAATACTATAAGCGTGGCTGCAACAAAAAACAGATGCGCAAAAACCAGAATGCCGGCTTTTCGTTGGGCAATGAGCGATGTATTACCAAAATTTGGTAAAAATTTATTGAGGGCTTCAGTCCAGTAATTCATAGATTATAATATAATGTGTTCAAAAACATACTCAATAAAAGTACCAATATTATTCAGTATAACAATTAAGTTTCAAAAATACAATTTTAATTTTAGTATATAATTTTTTATTTAAAATTCTGTGACAGGATAACGCATTTTTATTGAAAATATAAATTTGTGACCCTCTAATCCTGTTTGCTAAGGATGTCTTTCTTAATGTTTTTATTCCAAAATTGTGCTTAAAAATTGCGTTTCAGATAGAGGTATTCTTATATTTGTTTTCTTTTTCAATTTCTTAAAACTATTACTATGAGCAACTTGACACCTCATGAGGAGAATATCGCTTCTCTTATTTATATTATCAGAAATCAACGCGTCATGTTGGATAGCGATTTGGCTGAAATTTATGGCGTGGAAACCAGAGTACTGAAGCAAGCTGTCAGACGCAATATTTCCCGATTTCCCGAAGATTTTATGTTCGAACTCACCAATGATGAGTTCCAAAACTTGAGATCACAAAATGTGACCTCAAGTTGGGGTGGTTCACGATATGCCCCTTTTGCTTTTACAGAGCATGGCGCAG
>JANMYC010001425.1:0-3358 GCA_031381715.1 Saprospiraceae bacterium | reverse complement strand
GATGGCTCGCGCAACCAAGAGTTTGTGGTGGTGAGCGCAGGTTTATTTAAAGTAAAAGCCACGGTCGCTAATTGTAGCGCAACAGATTCCGTTCAAGTGGCTTATAAACCCTCGCCAAAATTTGATTTGGGCAATGACACTACCCTCTGCGATAACGACATTTTGACCCTCAACGCCACGGCTCAAACTGGCTCAACCTACCGTTGGCAAAACAACACAACGAGCCCAACTTTTAACGTAAATTCAGCCAATAGCTATAAAGTCATCGTTAATTTAAATGGTTGTGAAAAATCCGATAGCATCAATATCGCATATACCGCACCACCGAATTTAGAACTCGGTAACGATACAACTATATGTGAATCAACAACTTATATATTAAAATCCAACAGCAACGGCGATAAATTCAAATGGCAAGATGGCTCTACTGGCTCATCTTTCAACGTAACTAAAGCGGGTAAATACCTTTTATCAGCAAGTTTGAAAGGTTGCGTTCGGAAGGACAGCGTAGTCATCGGCGTCACAGAATTACCCCGTTTTAATTTGGGCAACGATACTGCCTTATGTAAGGGTGAAACCTTGGATTTGGCTATAAGGGTAAACGATGCCACTTACCTTTGGCAAACCGGCTCTACCAATGCCATTTTAAAAGTCAACACCACCAATACATACAGTGCAAAAGCCACCCGATTGGGCTGTATATTTTCAGATTCCATAAAAGTGACTTTTGCGATACCTCCGCAGTTTAGCTTGGGCGTAGATACCACTATTTGCGATAGTGAGCCGTATATTTTAGCCGTAAAAGTGCCCAATAGCACCTTTTTATGGTCAGATAATTCAAAAACGAACACTTTATCCGTCAATAATAGCGGGGAATATTGGGTGCAAGTAAAAACCAACGATGGCTGTCGAGTGTCTGATACTATTAATATTTTAACTAAAAAATGCCCCACGTTTAAACCTTTTGTGCCCAACGCCTTTTCACCCAACGATGATGCTCAAAATGATGAAATAAAGCCCTTTTTTCAACCTGAATTTCCGATAAAATCCTACCTTTTTCAGATTTTCACGCGCTGGGGCAACCCCATTTTCGCCACAACGGATATAAATCAAGGATGGGATGGAAAAATAAATGGTAAGACAATGGGCAACGATGTCTTCGTTTATTTCATGAAGGTCACATACCGCAACTTAAAAGGTCAAGATGAAGACAGCGTGATTGGCGGGGATTTTACTTTAATGAAATGATGGTTTTTAACTACTTAGTTAGATTATCGCCATCGCTCCGTTTAGCCACTGATTTTACAGATGTTGACTGGTTTACACTGATTTTAAAATTATGTGTGAATCAGTGTAAAATCAGTCAACATCTGTAAAATCAGTGGCTAAACGGAGCGGAGGCGACTATCTGGCTAAGTAATTACAAAAAAATAATCGAAAACAACTACCCAACTCAATTCAAATACAATTTAAAAAACGCCTCCACTTCCTCCTTACTCGGTTGTTTGGCGGGTTTAACAATTCTAAAACCCACAAAAGGCGCATCAGCATTCCACCATTTACTTTTAGGGATTTGAGGGTCACGGCGATTCCAAATTAAGTCAGCTTCAATGCGATTGGCCGGGCGTAAATCCGTTTCTTTATCTTGAAAAGAGCCCCCTTTCAAGGTTTTTGGATGCCGAGAAGTCGGTAATACTGAGGGGTTATCCTCATTTACCGTCATTAAATAATCAGCTTTGTATTGGTCTAAAGTCCATTCTTGAACATTGCCAAGCATATCATAGAGACCCCACGCATTAGGCTTCAACTCCCCTACTTTATGATATTTTTCACCACTATTTTTAGAAAACCAACCGTACTCAGCCAACTGTTTAGCATCTTTTCCAAAAGGATAAGCAGTCGTTGAGCCCGCCCTACAAGCGTATTCCCACTCCGCTTCGGTCGGTAATCTATAAAAAACACCCGTTTTATGATACAGCCATTTACAAAACATCAAAGCACCGTATTGAGACATAGAATTGGCTGGATAGCCTCCTTGCTTGCCCATTCCCAACGTGAAATCAATATACGGTGGACTTGGGCGCGTGATGGCATCGGGCTTAGGAGTGTTATCTTTTTCTTCGTCCATAAAAAATTCATATTGATCGTGCGTAATTTCGTAGGTGGACATCCAAAAAGAGTCCAATTTGATATTTTTTTGCGGTGATTCGTCTTTTTCACGCCCTTTTTCCTTCTCAGGGCTACCCATCATAAAACTGCCCGAAGGAATGGAGGACATTTTTATTGAAACAGTTGTCCCCGCAATGGCTTGTTCATATCCCTTAAAACTCTGTTGGGCAAAAAGTGAAACGGGTAGAAAACCCGCCAATAAAACGATGATTTTAGATAGTTTTTTCACAATATAGATTTTTATAAGTACTTATTCAGATTGTCGCTTACGCTCCGTTTAGCCACTGATTTTACAGATATAAACAGATTTACACTGATTTTTTAAAATTTGTGAATCAGTGTAAAATCAGTCAGTTTCAGTGTAATCAGTGGCTAAGTGGAGCATAAGCGACCGCTCAGCTAAGCAATTACGATTTTTTTTTGAAACGCTAATTTGATGAAAAATACTGGGAAAATCCACCACTCTCCCACTTTTTTATTTGACCTTTTTTATTTTCTAATATTAAAATATCCGTATTCGGGAACTGTTTCACCAATTTTAAAGCCTTTTTAATACTCAAAACACTGCACGCCGTTGCCAACCAATCCGCCAACGCCCCATCGGGTGCAATAATCGTCACATTTCGCTGATGCGTCAAACCCAAGCCTGTTTTTGGATTTACGATGTGCGAATAGCGTTTTCCATTGATTTCAAGGAAATTATACATATCACCCGAAGTGGCCACCGCTTGATTTTTTAAAGATAAAAAACGAGGTAATAATTGATTCTCAGAATTCGGTAAACTGACTGCTATTTGCCACCCCTCAGTATCAGATGGTTTTTCGCTCATGGCCAAATCACCACCCGCATCCACAAGCGCATATTTAAAGCCCTCTTCTTTTAAAATTCTCACCACTTCCTGCGCGGCGTAACCTTTCACAATGCCACCAAAATCTAAACGCACCCCCTCAGTATTTAGGCGAATTTGAGCATTTAAAGTATCCAGTTCAATATGCTTAAAACCCGTTTTTGAAAGCGCTAATTCAATATCTTTTGTGGGTGGTAATTTCTTTTCTTTACGTGCTTTGCGCCACAACTTGACAATATTTCCAACTGTAATATCATAAGCATTTTCACTCATTTGAGCCGCTTTTTGCGATATTTTAAGCATATTCAATAAATCAGGCGATACTTTTTGCCATGTATTGG
>JANMYC010001424.1:0-3358 GCA_031381715.1 Saprospiraceae bacterium | reverse complement strand
ATAGTGTCAAAATTGACACGATAAGCCCATCAAAAAAGCCGCGACCTTTAGCTAAAAGATGCGACCTTTATAAGTCATTCATTTACAATAAGTTGTAAAAAATGTGATCTGGCTGGGATTCGAACCCAGGACCCTTTGATTAAAAGTCAAATGCTCTACCGGCTGAGCTACCAGATCTTTCCATCACATTTGCTTAATTAGTTAACCCGTTCTGCTTAATGCGGTGCAAAGATATACCCAGTTTTTAAGTTTCCAAACTTTATTTCAAAAAAATAAGATTATTTTTTTGAGAGTAATTGTGATAACTTTATAAGTGTTTGATTATCAGTTTTTTATAAAAAAATAAAATTTAAAAAAAATCTGAATCAAACTCTATTTCTAATTGAAGCCCATCCGTTATCTGTTCGCGGGTAAGATTTGAAATGGAAATCCCCAGTAGCCTTACTTGAGGCATATCTTTGTAGTGGGCATCAAGCAATTCGTAAGTACCCCTCAGTATATCGTCGAATTCTCTTAGCTCTTGAAGGTAAGTTTTGGAGCGGGTCATACTTTGGAAATCGGGCGTTTTTGCTTTCAAGGTTAATGTCCTCCCAAAATTATTTTTACTCGACATATAGTTAAAAACCTTCTGTACAATCGGTCGCAATTGTACTTTCATGTCGTCGATATTATCAATGTCATCAAAAAAAGTTTCTTCTGCACCAATGCTTTTGCGGATTCGGTTCGGATTCACGGGACTTTGGTCTTCCCCTCGGCAAATATAATAGTAATGTCTACCCACTTTTCCAAATCGGCGAATCAACTCCATTTCGTCCCATTTTTTCAAATCTGCACCTGAGTTGATGTTCATTTTCCGCATTTTCTCAGCTGTCACTTTACCTATGCCATGAAACTTGCCAATGGGGAGTTTATCCAAAAATGCCTGTGCTTCGTTGGGTTTTATCACTGTCAATCCATTGGGTTTGTTGTGGTCTGAAGCCATTTTAGCAATGAATTTGGTAAAAGACACGCCTGCTGAGGCGGTCAATCGAGTAGTTGACTCTATCTTTTCACGGATTTCTTTTGCTATTTGGGTAGCAGAGGCAATGCCTTTTTTATTCTCAGTTACATCCAAATAAGCCTCGTCCAGACTGAGGGGTTCTACTAAATCCGTATATTCTGAGAATATTTCTCTAATCTGATTTGATACAATTTTATATTGCTCGTAATTTCCTCTCACAAATATCAAATGAGGGCATAGCCGTGCAGCTACTGTCCCAGGCATAGCTGAATGAACACCAAACTTCCGAGCTTCGTAACTCGCTGCTGCCACCACACCTCTTCGCCCAGAACCGCCTACAACAATAGGCTTGCCCTTCAAATCAGGATTGTCTCGCTGTTCGACACTGGCAAAAAAGGCATCCATATCAATATGTATAATTTTACGCATCCCCAATGAAGCATGATTGAGGGTTAAATTTAAAACAAAAAATTTTGATTTATAATTTTTTGTTTAATAAGATTTGTAAAAAAAACAAACCCATAAGACTTTTAGAATCTTATGGGTTTAGTTTTAAATAGGGTTCATAAGATTTATTTTTTCTTATTCTTCAATTTTTCAAGATTTTCAGCATCAGCTAAATCTTGAAATCTTCCCGCAATTTTTTTTACAGATATCAAATCATCAATTCCAAGAAAATCAATGATAGTGTTATCTAAGTTGATTTGATTTCTTCGTTCATAACATTCTTCGAAATTGGTATGTTCTAACTCTAACAGTATATCAATACGATAAGGTTCATAACCCAGTTGAATGATGTTTTTAGGGTTTAAAAAATCTGCCTCAGATAAACCCAGAGAACCAAATCCAAATGCTCTAATAGCATTTAAAACATGATGAATATTATCACGGTTCAACCATACCCAAAAATCAATATCCTTGGTATAACGGGGGTAACCATGGAAATTAACGGCATAGCCGCCAATAATTAAATACTTAACTTCATGAGCGTTCAACAACCCTATAAACTCTCTGAAATTTTTGTCCAGTACCATAGAATCGGGTGATTACTTCTTGTCTAATTGTTTCTAAATTGAGGAGGCGCTCTTTATATGAAAGAGTCAACCAATATCTGATATTTGAATCGTCTTCACCTTTTTTAACTATTCTAATTACTTTCTCCATTTATTTATTTTAGACAAATTTAAGCATTTTATACCAAATATCCTTTTTATTTCGGGTTAAACAACTCCAAAAACTAGTTTTTTAATCCAATTTTAAGGTTTTACGCGGCAATAAACTATCTCTTTGAGCTGTATGCCAAATAAAAGACGCGATAATTGTCGCAGCTTGTTTCAAATCACCTTCAATCAATTGATCCCAATTATCCATATTAGAATGGTGAGTGCGCGTTTGGTATTCAATGGGGTCTTGAATAAATTGGAAAGCTGGAATTCCTGCTGCATCAAATGATTGATGATCCGTTCCGCCTGTATTTGAAATGGTAATTGTACTGGCTTGTACATCCTTAAAAGGGTCTAACCAACTTCTGAAAATGGGTCGGACTGCCTCATTATCTTGGAGGTAAATACCGCGAATTTTACCTGTCCCATTATCCAAATTATAATAAGCTGATATTTTAGCTTGTTCAGGTTTCAGCGATTGAACGGTACGCCCTTTGAGCTCAGCATAATGTTGATTGACATAGCCCATTGAGCCTAATAAACCTTGTTCTTCGCCCGTCCACAATGCCATGCGTAGGGTGCGACGGGGTTTTATGCCCGATTCTTTTATCATTTCTGCTAAAATGCGGGCTGCTTCCATCATCACCGCCGAACCTGCGGCATTGTCCGTTGCGCCCGTTCCAGATTGCCATGAATCGAGGTGCGCACCAAACATGACTACTTCATCTTTCAAATCCGTGCCGGGGATTTCAGCAATGAGATTGTGCTCCATTTTATCTGGATTGGTATAAGTTGCCTTTATTTCAGCGCTTAATTTTACTGGAATGCCTTTTTGAGCCATGCGGAAAATTCTGTTGTAGTGCTCAACTGAAATTGTCATTTGAGGCATTACTTCTGCACCTTCGTCCCTTGCAGCT
Organism: Saprospiraceae bacterium; assembly: GCA_031381715.1. Taxonomy (GTDB): domain Bacteria; phylum Bacteroidota; class Bacteroidia; order Chitinophagales; family Saprospiraceae; genus JAAFJT01. The sequence goes on along the minus strand of JANMYC010001424.1, from coordinate 278 downwards.
CCATCTTTAGCTTGAGCGCCAGAGATAAAAACAGTGCCTAAATCCCCTTTATAACTGCGGTCAATCGTTCCCAATGGTTTTTCATCATACAAAAACTTCCGCATCGCTTTGCTGAATTCACTGTCCCCAAAGCCGAAATTGCGGAGCGTTCTGGGTGTGGGTTTGGGTGCATTTGCCATTTCTAAAAGCGAAGAATCGGCATAGCGTTTTGCAGCAGATTCAAAACCCGGTTTGTAAGCACGAATAGTGTCCATTAAAACGAATTTACCCGTCAATTT
>JANMYC010001377.1:0-5402 GCA_031381715.1 Saprospiraceae bacterium | reverse complement strand
AAAAATTCAGACCAAAGAAAAATCGCCGAGAACAAGTCAAATACCTGCGGTAGAAGCGCCTAAAGATTTTACGGAACCTTCGGGTAATAAGCCTATTGAGGTGACAACTCCAACTGCTCCAAAAGATACAGCTCGAAAGGTGGATATCGATAATTATATATTCCAAAGTGAATTTGATGATAAAGAAACGCCTAAAACAACTCAAATAACTACGGATAAACCTAAAGCTGAAACTACCGAACAACCGCAATCAACAGCACTCGACCCTGCGGCATCGGCAGCGTTGTTATCTGAAGGATTGGCGGATAAAAAGACGCATATTTTTAGACAAAATAGAATAGTGCCTTATCGTTTGAAATTTAGGTCGGATTATTTTTCAACGAAATTGGATAATAATCTTCTTTTCGGTGGATTGGATAGTTATGCGGGTAATCCACAAGGGTTTTCAACGCCTCCAATGGGTATTTTAATGAAAGGAAATTTCAAGGATTTAATGGAGGATTATCAATTGGAAGGTGGTGTGCGTATCCCTACAACATTCAACGCCTACGAAGCGTATGTATTTTTTGACGATAGAAAACACCGCTTGGATAAGCGATATGCCCTTTATCATAAATCATCGAGAAACACTGAAAGTGGAAATAATGTAATAGATACTCGTCGGACACGCTATCAAACTACTTTAGGACAATACGAATTACGCTACCCTTTGGATATGTATCGCCGTGTACAGGCAACAGGAACGCTTCGCTCTGATAGGTTTACTCAACTTGCGTCTGACTCAATCACACTTAAAGTACCCACTATCACGGAGCAACGTATAGGTGCAAAGGTGGAATATGTATTCGATAACACAATTGATATTGATGTTAATTTAAAAAATGGAACGCGATATAAGGCGTGGGTTGATTTTGTGAAACGTTTTGATTTGGGTTTTGAGGATAAAGCTTCATTCAAATTTAGAGATGGTTTTATGGGTGTTGTAGGATTTGATGCCCGCCACTACCAACGTTTTTTGAAGCATTCAGTAATTGCTTTGAGAGGAGCAGGAGCTACAAGTTTTGGAAAAGAGAGAACTTTATATTATTTGGGAGGAACCGACAATCAATTATTTGCAAAATTTGACGATAATGTGAATGTCCCTGCTGGAGAGTACGCTTTTCAGACTTTAGCCGCCAACATGAGGGGCTTTGATAGAAATATCCGCAATGGTACATCTTATGCCCTCGTCAATGCTGAATTAAGAGTGCCCGTTGTAAAATATCTTTCATCCAAGCCTTTGACGTCATCATTTTGGCGGAATTTTGAATTAATTGCCTTTTTTGATGCGGGAACGGCATGGCACGGGGGGAATCCTTTTAAATCGGATAATCCATTAAATACTATCTTTTTGCCGAAGGATAATCCAACTAACCCCGTTCAGGTGAAAGTAAACTATTTTAAAGACCCTGTAGTAGCCAGTTATGGGGTGGGTGCAAGGGTTCTATTGTTTGGCTACTTAGTAAGAGTAGATTATGCATGGGGCATCGAGACGAGGGTTATTCAAAAATCAATATTCCATTTTGCAGTTGGAACAGATTTCTAAATCGTTTTATATAGAATGAAAAATAAAAGGGTCAATATCTACTTGGAATATTGACCCTTTTTAATTTTAACCTTGAACGTAAACCACTGATTTTTCCTCAAAATAAGCAACTTTAAAAAACTTGGTAATGGAGTTGGTTTCAGCATATTGTTGTTTTCCTAATGCCTTAATTTCTTCTCTAACATCGCCACCCTTTAATGCTAAAAAACCATTGGGTAAAGCATGTACCTGCTGCTTGTTGATTAGGTGACGGCTCCATTTTACTAATTGGTCGAGCTGTGCAACGGCTCTTGTCACTATAAAATCAAATTTCCTGTTTTTAATATTTTCCACACGAATGTGTTCGGCTTCTACGTTTTTAAGGTCTAAAGCTGCGGCTATCTCTTGAACAACTTTGATTTTTTTACCAATACTGTCCACTAAATAGAAAGATACTGAGGGGTATAGAATTGCTAATGGAATTCCCGGAAAACCACCGCCCGTTCCTAAATCCAATATTTTAGCACCATCTTTAAAATTAACAACTTTAGCAATTGCCAAAGAGTGCAAAACATGGTGTGTGTATAGATTTTCGATGTCTTTTCGGGATATAACATTGATCTTTTCATTCCATTCTTTGTATAAAGGAAGGAGTTGCTCGAACTGTTGTATCTGTAATGGTGTTAAGTTTGGAAAATATTTCAGTATATCAGTCATAACTTTTATTAAATTTGCACAAATTTATAAAATGGAATCAAAACGTCAGAAGCAAGTTGCGGAATTAGTGAAACGCAATTTTAGTGTAGTGATTCAAGAAGAGTCACCGAATATATGTGGTAGTAAGGTTCTAATCACAGTCACTAACGTAAAATTATCACCTGATTTAAGTTATGCTAAAATATATTTAAGTATTTTTAACACAGACCATAAGCAGGAACCTATGCTTCTTTTACAGGAAGAAATGCCTATTCTTAAATCAAAATTAGCTCAAAGGATTCGTAAGCAAGTGCGTATTATTCCAGAAATTGCTCTTTTTTATGATGATACTATTGATGAAATGTATCGCATAGATGATATGATGAAACGGCTTGAGGCCGATGGGCAATTTGGAAGTCCTGAGGATAAGAATGAAAAAGGGGAAGATGATTAAAAAACAAAGGTATCTTTAGATGAATGTCAAAAGATACCTTTTGTCTTTTTATGCTCTTTTAAGCCATTCTGATACCAGTTTCTTCTATTAAAATAAGCCGTTGTTTATAAAGATTCCCAACAGCTTTTTTGAAAGCTTTTTTACTTATTCCTAAAGTATCATAAATCAAAACGGGATTGCTACTATCGGTAACGGATAGAAAACCTTCGTTTTCTTTCAATTTTTTCAATATTAAATCAGAAGCATCTGGTATTTGATTTTGATAACCTTGCTTCTGAAGAGTGATATCTATTTTTTCATCTTCTCTGATGAGCTTGACGTACCCCCTCAGTCTTTGACCGATTTTTATGGGTTGAAATATCTCGTTTTTAAAAATCAAACCAATATACTGGTTATTGATAATCATTTTATAACCCAAATCGGTGCGCTGCCAAGCTAAGAGTTTTACTTCATCTCCTGTATTTAATTGACCATCATTTTTATCAGTCAGATATTTGCCAATTTTTGAGCTGGCATAGATACGGTCAGTCGATTCATCCAAAAGGACTTTGACTATGTAGGTTTTACCCACCTCCATTTTTTCTTCCTGTTCTCTAAAAGGTACAAAAAGGTCTTTCATCAGTCCCCAATCCAAGAAGGCGCCATTCGGTGCGAGGTCTTTCACTGTCATGCCGAGAATGTCACCTACTTGAGCAAAAGGAATCTCGGTAGTTGCAATTACCCTATCCTCAGAATCACAATAGAGAAATACCTTGAGATCATGCCCCGGTTCTAAGCCTTGTGGTACATATCTTTTTGGCAAAAGCACTTCGCCAAATGGGCCTGCATCGAGATAGGCGCCAAAACTCATTGTTTTTACGACCTCTAAAGTAGCATATTCCCCTAATTTTATCATTTTATCATTTATTTAAACATAACTAACATCTAAATTAGCAATTCAATGCTCCACAAACACTAATGGTTTGACCTGAAACATACAAACTCATATCCGAACCTAAGAAAACACAAGCATCAGCTACTTCTTCCCCTTTACCCATTCTGCCCAAAGGAATTGCTTTCATAAAACTATCTTTTACCTCATCGCTCAAAACATGAGTCATTTCAGTTTCGATATATCCTGGTGCAATGGCATTGCAGCGAATATTGCGGTTGCCATATTCTTTAGCGATGGATTTTGAGAAACCGAATATACCAGCTTTTGATGCGGCATAATTCGCTTGGCCAGCGTTACCAAATACACCCACTACGCTACTCATATTGATGATAGAACCGCTGCGTTGCTTGAGCATTGGGCGCAAAGCGTGCTTTGTGATATTAAAAACGGATTTCAAATTAGTGGTCATCACTTCATCCCATTGTTGCTCAGTCATGCGTAGCATTAAATTATCGCGAGTAATACCAGCATTGTTTACGACAATATCCAAGCGACCCAATTCTTTGACCACATTGCCAATTAATGTTTCAGCATCACTAAAAGATGAAGCATCGGATTGATATGCTTTTATAGTGGTACCACTTGCGCTGAGCTCTTCTACAAGCGCATTGGCTCTTTCTGCAGATGAGTCTGAGACATAAGTGAAGGCAACTATCGCCCCTTGTTCAGCGAATCGGCGTACTATGGCTTCACCTATGCCGCGTGAGCCGCCTGTGACAAGAGCAACTTTGTTTTCAAGAAGTTTCATAATATTAAGGATGAATTTATTGAAATGAGATTTAATATCCGACGAAGTATAGAGTTATGCATTTTTTAGGTTGTATACTGAGGGGTATAAAACCTAAATTTTTAAAATGCATATTCTAACATGAATTTAAAAATTGCGCAAAAGTACTTGGAAAGTTTGATATGAAGAAACAAAAGGCTATTGAATTGCATGAGAAGTCAATCGGCACTTTACTCTCAGAATTTGGCGCACCTCATCGGGGGTAACATTATAAGGCTGATAACGGTCGTTGTCGGAGATAAGGCGCATTTCACGGACAGCACTCCCATTTTTGATTTGTTGAATCCGTTTAGCCACTACAACATCAGTCACTATAACATATACTTGATTGTCTCTTATGGGTTCTCCCCTTTCTAAAGTCTCACATACGACAATATCGCCGTTGGTAATTGTGGGCATCATGGAATCGCCACTAATTTCAAAGGCAACAAAATCACCTTCTAAGCCAGGGATGCTGAACTTTGAAAATTCGGCTAAATACTGAGGGGTATCGGCTGTGGTGGCATATCCTGCTACTGCACGGTCGGGCACTAATGTAATATTCTGTTTTCCGATAAATGATTTATCACTTTGGTATCGAGTCGGTACACCACCAATTGTGCTATTAAACATATCATTGGATAAACCAAAAACAAAGTTGGCACTTATGTCATAGGTATCAAACAGTTTGTTGAGTTGCTCGACTGTAATATTGCGCTCTCCTTTTAAAATAGAGTTAATTACGTGGTTGTAAGTGCCTAATTTTGAGGCAATGTCACTCTTGCCTTTAATTTTGTTTGATTTTTCAAGTTCTTCAAACACAATTTTAAAACGTTTATTGACGATACTTTCTGAAAATTCACTCATTAGGTAAGTATAGGATAATTTGAATAATGATTATTTTAAATGTTTATTTAGTTGATTATAAGCAAATTGTAGGTATTTTTGATTAATACTTGATTTGTGTTTAAAAACAGATAAAATTATT
>JANMYC010001300.1:0-7016 GCA_031381715.1 Saprospiraceae bacterium | reverse complement strand
GAAACGGTTATTTTCTCCGTCTGATTCCCCGCTTCCAGCGTGAAATCATAATTATGAGGCAAGCTATTCGCTTTTAGACGACCCACAAAGAAAGTGGCTGTTTTTAATTTTCCATCCCCGTTCAGTTTGGTGGTTTTCTTTACTTGCTCTTTGCCATTGTTGTAAACCAAATTCATTTCACCGCTATTTGTATCAAAATAAGACACTTTAATGGCGACTTCATTTGTCAATTTTGGACATTTGTCTTCAATATCAAACCCGATTTTTTTGCCTTCTCTTGCTATGAAATCGTAATATTTGTCGGGTTGAACCATCCACATTTTGATGGCTTGTTCGATTTTTATGGCGGGTGTGGTTTCATAGCCTGGCATATCACGTTGGTAGAGCCAGCGTTCAAAATTTTTCACAGGCTTGCCCCCGCCCACTTTCAAATAACTTTCTCTTAAAAACGTCCAAGCATCGGGTGCATCCGCCATTGTTTTGCCCATTTCGATACCCACCCATGCGAGCATTTCGGGTAAAAGTGCAAAATCGTTGTTCAGTAAATCATTGGTACGCATTTGCAACAGCCTTAAATTAGCCGTAAAATACCTGTATGGGAAAGATTCTGTTGATTTTCCAAATCGAAAATCGTGTACCTCGGTTGCCCAAGCTTCATTGTATTCCTCATTTTCATCGCCATTAAAGACGTTTTTGGCTACTATTTGATTTGATTCATCTACCATTAGATAACCATTGCTGTCCATTTTTTGCCCAATGTGTTCATCGGGTATGTGGTACAAATACATCTCCACGAAACCACGCCTAACGCCAAAACCTTTGCTATTTCCGTAGTTTGAAAGACCACCCATGATGACTTTTTCCTCAACCCCTTTACAGGCATTAGCCCATGCGTCAATGCGCTCAACAACGTGTTTTACGGTATCATTTGCACCCGCCGCGTGTTCAGGATAAGGTCCAACTCCTTCATCGCCATAAGAAGACGACGCATAACCCAAAAACAGTCCTTTTACTTCTTCCATTTTCGGAATCCCACTTTTACCTAATGCCGCTATAAATTTTAAATACCGCTTATGAAATTCGGGATGACTGACTTCATAATTAGTCACCTTTGGTTTTGCTTTGTTTTCTTTTCTGATGGGAATATCGTATTTTTTTATCCATTCGGGGGCAAAAGTGGTCGCTGAAAAATGAATTCGGACAATTGAGCCGTAGCCTTTTTGATGCGCCAATTTTATATTGTCTATCAAAGGTTGAAAGTTTATCTTGCCTTCTTCGGGTTCAAGCAACCGCCAGTTTACCCAGTGTGCAATAACGGGATTACATGGGAAATTAACTTTCGGCAGTTTTTCTATTTTTTCAGTACCTAAGCCACTATTTCGGGCAATGCAAAGATTGGATTTTGAGGCAGGCTTAACAGAAGCGGGCAATGACCAGTCCCAACCCTCAATTGTGTTATCCTTATTTATCCACTTTGCGGCTCTGATGTCAGAAATCGGTGTTTTTTGATACACGCCCCAATAGGGGTATTGTTCAGTCCCGCCGCTTGCTGCCGACTTTGAATCAGACTGTGCATTTGCTTGATTGTTTAATACAATCAGAAACAAAAGCATTAAGCAACTATAAAAAGACAATTTCATATTTTAAGATTTTAGTTTAGATACCCCCTCAGTAAAATTGGCATTTTTAGCCCGTTTTATCTATAAAGTGTTCGTTATTATTGTCCTTTTTCTACAAATTTCCGAACACTCACCTTTGTTTCAGTCGGAAAATCAGTCGGAATTGGGATACTCACTTTGCCCGTTGCCGCCCACTGTGTCCCACGTAGCAAACAAGTGATAAAGCCAACGCACTCTACCGAATAATCAACATGACCCAAAGCCGTATGAAAAATTCTGCCTTTTTCATAATTGACGGTCATCATCATCGGTTCGTGGCGGTCTGTGCCTTTGTTGTCTTTGGATGAAAAAGCGGTTGCCAATACATCCATATTTTCTGCGGGTCCGCGCAAACGGCAGTATAATTCGTCTTTGCTGTGTAGCCATTTTTCGGGCATCCCCTCAGTAATCGGGTGTTTGGCGTTTCTCATAGTCACCAAAAATTCCTGTTGTGCGCCGTGTCCTCCTGCATTACCCGCTTTCGTATCACGCACCAATGTACCTTCTTGGTTGTAATAGACGTAAGGTCCATCTTTTTCATTTCGGTCTCCCCAACCACCCAAAGCTATCATTTTATTGTAGGCGGGCCATTCTGGAAAAGAATTATTGGCAGCATGAATAACGACTAATCCCCCACCCTTTTTCATATATTCTTCAAAATCGGCTTGGGTTTCTGCCGACCACGGTGCTGCCTTCCAGCCAAAATTGCAAATCACCACATTGTAGGCAGAAAAATTGGGTCTAAATGCCGAATCCGTCTTGGCTTCCTGAACGGATTCTGTACTATCCGCTTTGTTAATTTTGTATTTTTCTAAAAACGCCTCCCCCTTCCATGTGTAGCGCGTGCGCTTGACATCTACCGAAAATTCACCCGATTCTTCCAAATATTGCTTCATCATATAGGTGATTTTGGGCCACTGAACGTGGTTGTTTTGTCCATCAATAATGAGGACTTTAATGGGTTTCTCACTTTTTTTTGATTGAGAAAAAACAGGAATGTTGCACAGAAAAAGCATTATTCCTACTATTATTGACAATTTGATACGCATTGTTTAGTTTTTTTTACGTTTTAATTTTTTTTTACTGATTCAATTCTCAATATCAAATGTTTACTATTCAACAAGAATTTTATGGCTCGAAGCATAACCTCTACCTATAATCCTGACAATGACTACCCCTTTCAAATTGAGCGATTTAACATCAATCTCTACATTAGCCTTTCGCGTTTTTGTATTGTAAATCATTTGACCAAGAATGTTGTATAATTGGATTTCCCTACTCATGTACGCATCAGGAAAATCTACATTAAGCATATTAGAATTGAAATATATCTTGATGTTGTTAAGGGAGTCTTTACTTTCTTTACTGTTAACATCTCCAATTGCAAGAGTTGATGAAGGCGTAAAAACAAGATTGGCAAAAGGAATAGGATTAAAATCTGCAAGTGACAAAAAATGTCCATTAATTTTACAATTATTGAAATTGACTAAACTAAACCGAGCCGCCGCATTACCTTTTATTGTTTGTTTAACCACCTCATCTGTTGACTCACTTACGACATTATTAAAAACCATTCCTTTATAGCTTGGTCCAGATGCCTCTAAAACACCTTGATTACTAAAATCTTGTGTAAAAAGGTTGAAAACAGGCATGTTAGATAACTTATCACTAATCTTAAAGTTTGTAACTACGAGATTAATTGTAAATTCAGAATTTGATTGAAAACTTGCCGCCGTAGCTCGTTGATGAAAAACGCCTGAATTAGAACTACCGTCTCGGTTGCGAGACCGTGCATAAATTACTTCGCAATCGTCAATTTTAATTGGGAAAAAACTACTTGCATTTGGGATACCTGCCATGTGAAAAACCGCCGCATTACCATCTTTCCAAAAAATATTTCTAAACTTGCTTCCTTTAATGTAGGCAGCATCATCATTGGTTCTAAAAAAGCCATCAGAAACTTCATGGCAAGAACCGATGCCATCACCGTTGCCTCTCCACGAGATTACTTTTACCCATTTAGCAAAAGTAATTGGCATTTTAGGATTTAAAGCATTAAATGTTGGTCCATCAGCCACTAAATGTACAGAATGATTGGCAGGATCTGCCACAGTTATGCCCTCTACTGTGGTCGCACTACAATCGTCTATCTCTATGCTTTTGTATAAATCTGCATCATTTGCTACCCCTCCTACAATTGGTGCATACCCTGGATGCATCGTTTTAGCACCACTTATAGTACCATATCCAAACACTTTAATGTTTCTACCCGTTGGCGTAGTCGTACCACTTGGCAAATACAAGTTGTTAAATGTACCATATATAATGGCATCGCCAGGGATATAATATTGTTTGTTCGGATATAATTTAAAATTTATACCAAGATTATGAACACCTGGCATAAAATACATGGTTGTTTTAGACCCTAAGTTACTTGACGGAATGGTTCCGGGAAATACATATTCTACATTAGGACTAAGATTTGTCAAGGGTTTTCCCGTCATTATTGGGTTAGCAAAAATAGATACCGTATGAACAGGAGGGGCAGTTAATTGATCGGCGGCTGATAACACCCCTTTATTTGTTGCATCCATAGCTCCGTCAAAATCAATAACTATTTGACCTGGGTTATTTATGGTAAAAATGACAGCACCAGTACCACCGCTAATTTTATCAATATTTCCGACAATTTTTTGAGCGGGATGCGCGGCTGCACTTGTAATTGCAATCGGTGCTGGATTCGAGCTACCATCTAATTTTGTTATTTTAACTTCAACAGAAGTATTGGGTGTCATTTCAAAATTGCCATAGGTATGACTCCATTTTGCTGTGAAATTCACATAATTCTGTATGCTTGTGTTTGGATTATTTCCACCATCTGTTCTGGGTAAATCAACAGTAACTTCAATCCCATTTTTATTATAGGTTTTGTGTGCAAAAACATTTGTCCAAGTGGTCGTTCCCAAAATACGAACCTCGATTTTGTATCTGTCCGAGGGTTTTACTTGAAGTGTTGCATCCGTTGCGTGACTGGGAACATCTGTGTAAACAATAATTTTCTGAGTTGCAGTAGCATTAGGAAGTTCCAAAGTGGATTGAGCACTTAGTTGAATGGTTCCCAAAAACGCAATAACAAGTAGTAAACACCTGAAAAAGAACGTGTTAGTTTCCTCGGATAATTGGTTTTTAAGCGGCGTGCTTTTTAATTGTTGCATAACTTTTTTTTTAAATTTTAAATTTAAAATTCATTTTTTTTATCAATGTACTGTTTAAAAAGCCATTAATATGAAGGACTCCTAACTGATATTTTTGGAAAATCAGACCCCCTCAGTATTTTTCGATATTTTTGATACCTTTCGCCTTACAATTTATTGATTAACACAACCCAATCTCTATTTGGCTCGGAAGGTGCGCCGTCAATTTTTTGAGAACTGCCGCCTGCAATCTTTTTGACAGTGCCGTTTTGAAGTTTCCCGCCTTTTTGTGGGTCGAACCATTGGATGTTGAATTCGCCTGTTTGATTTTCAAGATTAAGTGTTCCGCTACCATTTCTAAGAAAAACAATGTAGGTTTTACCCAGATTTGCCAAGCAATAATCCCCTTTTTGAACCAAATTGTCGTGATTATCGGTCTCTGTTATCGGTATGTTGTTGCCTTCAAAAAAGTCATAGAGGTGCTTGCATTGATTCCAAAACAAGTCGCGGCTGCGATAATCTTGACACGTTAAATCAGAATGTGGATGCTTATAACCAAAGTAAAACTCACAACCCCAACTACCCGCCATGTATGCGCCCCAAAGCCCATTTATTCGGGCATTGTCGTGTTTGGGGTCTTCTGTATCTGTCAATACACCGTCCTGCGCCCCACCCGATTCATCTACGGCAACTGCCCACTGTTTACCCGCTTTTTTTGAGGCATTTATCCATTTCAAGGCAGCGTCGTGAACAGGGCTGTAATCCTCCTTGCCAATTTGTACCGAGCCTCCCGTATATTTGCTGTTTATGCCCAAAACATCGTCGAAAGCGGGCGGATTGTGAATAACAATGTGGTGCTTGTAAGGGTCATTTTGATGAAAATATTCAGCCGCCGCCAATCTTTGTGTTGTATTCATCGGCGGTGTTGGGTGGTCTTTTGCCCAATCGCCCGATTCTTCGCCCATGTTCCAGTTAAGTGACAAATGGTGTCCAAAACGTGCCATTATTTCACGATAGTAGAGCCTTGTATAAGCCCCAATTGCGCCATTATCCAACAAACCTTGACTTTCTTGTTCAACAAGTTTGAAATGTAGGAACATGCCTTTTTTATCGGCATAGTCAAAAAGCACTTCCCATTGGTCTAATTTTGAACAATCATAGCGGTCATAAGTCGTGTAGTCAATAAAAGGAAAAGAGTTTTGGTCGTCGCCACGAATGTTCATTGTTATAAATGAAAAAACATTCATGCCTTTTGATACCAAATAATTGACCACACCAATAATCGCTTTGCCTTTTCCATTTTTCCACGTTGGGTCGCCTTCTTTCCAATCTTTTAGATGGGGATCCCACGTTTTTACCAAATTGTCTTTATGACCATCTTTGTGGAATGTGCCGTCAAAATCGGCATAAGAAAGGAAGTTTTCAGGAGAATCTGGACCGACTTTTATCATGGGTTTACCCGTTTCGGCATATTTCAGATAACGGGTTCCATCGTACTGTAAAAACCCTTTTGCTCTGTTATCAAGCCCTGTTTTGTCGCTTTTTGCCACTTCAAACGTGCCTTCTGCACCGTCAAAACCCGCACTTTCGCCCGCATTTTTGCGTTCGCTAACTGCCAACCAGTCGCCTTTTCTGAAATCAACTTTATACGTCCAAGTACCGATTTTGTCGGCTGCCAAATGAACGCGCCACTTATTGCCCGATGAAGCCGAAGATTCGTGGGCATTGCCATCGGCGGCGAAATAGCCAGGGACTTTTATGCTTTTACCCGATTCTTTGTGCGTAAAAACGACATTGAACCGATAATTCATAAAGGGATTCACTTTATCCGTCTCAGAGGTTTCGGGACCCTCGAAAGTGAGGGTGATTTTATGCCATTTTTTCAATTCGCCTGTGATAGCCACCTTCGTGTTTGGGTTTACGGAGGGACTTGCGTTTTGAGCCACAATGCTGTGAACAGCAAGTAGGAGCATGAGTACCAAACAACTTTGGTAGCTTTGTTTAAAGAATTGTAACATATTAATTTTCATACAATTAGAAAACAATGAAGTAATAAATTATACTGAACCGAAAGTGGTTTTCGGATTTGCTCATCGTCCCGTTAGGGACGGCATATTTGTAACCGCCAATTTCAATTGGCGGGAAATGGGGTTAAATTACCCCA
>JANMYC010001368.1:0-10144 GCA_031381715.1 Saprospiraceae bacterium | reverse complement strand
CCCTCAGTAAAATGCAGAGTTGGGGCAGGAATTTGACCATTTATCGCCATTGCTGCCGTGTTTTTACCCGTAAAATTAACGGTCGTATCGCCTACATATAAGTCATATCGGACAGTCTTGGAGGGCGTGTTAGCGTCATTTCTTTTTATAGAATTGACACTGGATTTTGCCTCAGATTTAACAGGCACATTGCCCATTTTTTTATTATCAACGTCCTTCTTTTTTTCTTTTGAAGGTTCTTTTTTCGGCATTGGCATATTATGCTCTTGGGCAAATATCAAAAAATGGATAGATAAACTGAATGTTATTAGTAGTATTATTCTCATCTCTTACATTTAAAATTGTGAAAGAATATTCACAGTGCAAATGTCAATGTATTACTGCTGTAAGTCGTTACACAATTATTGCAATAAATTGCATATTTCACACGTAAATGAAGGGTTAAATATCTTTAAAGCTTAACAATTTAAAAGATAAAATATAGGTAACTACGGGCAGTATCATAAATTGTAATACAGGTGACACACCCACATTTAAGACAGGAATAAGCGGCATCAAATCGGAATAAGCCCAATTGCCTAAGGCTAAATGTCTCATTTCTGATAAAGCTGCCCCTATTCCACCGGTTAAAACCACAATTACAATCCGTTGCCACTTTAAAGGGTTTATCCAAAGCGGGTTTTTAAATATAAAAGCCAAACCGAAGTACAGAAGCAAGACCATCAAAGCGTCAGCAACTGAACCCAATGAACAAAAGGCAACGTGATTTATGGTAAAAGAAGCTCTATCATAAAGCGGCATTTGGGCTAATTCCCACGCAAAATTTAATAAAAATGCAAGAACCGTTATCGTCAAAACAAATCTATTGAAAGCCTTTTTATGGGTCACTCCTTTTAATGAAAAGAAATATAAAAGGCTCACCAAAATCAAAGCGATAATGGGGAATAAAAAAATTATGGGCTTTAAAGTGTCCATTGTTTATTAGTTCTTTACAAACTTTTCAGGATTCATTTTAAATGCCTCTTTACAATCTTTTGAATCGAAAAAGTACTCAACGTCTTTGTATTTATAGTTATAAGCCTCTGATTTATTCACTTTCATGCCACATACGAGGTCAGTACTGGATTCAGGCGTAGCACTACTAATTTTCTTCCTTTTTTGATGTGTTTTGGCATCCATATCACTTGAATAACAATGTAAAGTGCAAGCCATTGCCTTGTAATTATTGTGAACATTGCCGATGACTTTACCATCAGCATCTAAAACGTCACACGTTTCAGTGTCTGTATTGTCCTTAAATTTATAAATAATTGCACCATTGGCATTGTAATAAGTATTTCCGTCTTTACCCATTCTACCAAGCGTTTTCCCTTTGGAATTGACCAAAATACCGCCTGATTTGAGAAAAGCCATTGGTTTACCATTCGCATTCTTTACAATGCTGTCCATAGTGATAGAACCCAATTTAGTTCCATTAATATACACATCGCCTTTGGAATCAATAACACGCCCTTTTGAATCAACGGTTTGTGCAAAAAGGTTTTGTCCGATAAACCCTATGATAAACAGGATAATAATTGATAACTTTTTCATTGTATTAAATTAAAAATTGATTGAATAAAATAATAAATGCCCATACAAATCGTATAGGCATTTATAATCATGTTAAAATTTGTTACTCTACAAAGTAAGCCATTGTTTTAAGGATAAATAATGACCAAAATCAGTAGGATACATGATTTAGATTAGTGCGAATGACCCGAGTGACCATCAGCAGCTTTTTTCTTTGGCGGTATTTTTATTTTAGCTCAACTACTTAGAAACTGTTTTAAAACCTATTTCACCTTGCTTTTATTTATCTTTTCCGATTATGCTTTATCAATTTTAAAAGCAATATAGCTCGATATTTCTTCTAAAATTGATTTTGCTTAGTAAAAAAATATCAGCAAAATCAAAGCAAAATAGGTTTTAAAACAGTTTCTTACTGAGGGGTACTGCTTAAGTCAAAGTTAATGCATAAAACCACTTTCCAAAAGACTGCCACAAGCCAATATGAACGCCAAAAATAATAATGGGTAAGCTTAGGCTCGACCCGTTACGCCGATTTTTAACATATAAACGGCTACTAAAGACAATAAAAGACTACTAAAAATGGTCGATAAGCTGTAGATGTAAGCATCAGCTGGGTTGGATTTGGGAAAAACGACTGAAACCCGTTCATCTAAATCATATTGAAAAACCATAAATAAGACGCCACTCCCCTGCTTTGAGCTCATACTGTCCTTTGACCCTTCGGCGGTGGGATATCTAAAAACAGGTCGGCGTGCCTTGAGCTTTCCTTTACGGACGCCCGTATTCTCAGTCACGACAGTCCCGCTTCCTCTTCCCGCCATAAAGCCTTCAATGCGCCCTGTTACTTGCTCGCCCGAAATTTTGTATTGAAGGGGCTTGATGACGTCTTTACCAAAAAGATAGAGTAACCAAGCGCCTAAACCGATGAATAATACGCGAAATATTAGCTTTGTCATTCTTTTAATTTTTAAGACATAAAAGGATTTATACCGTCTCTAAAGGCTCTTTTAAAGATATTATTTACTTTTCAACTTCTTCTTGACAGGTTTCACGTCCGCTTCTACTTCCACAATCAGTTCAACTTCAACGGCAATATTCATGGGTAGAGACGACATCCCCACTGCTGAGCGCGCATGTCTGCCCTTTTCACCAAACACTTCGACCATTAAATCCGAAAAGCCATTCATTACCTTGGATTGTTCGGTAAAGGTATCTACGCATTGCACCATGCCCAATACTTTCACGATGCGTTTGACGCGGCTCAAATCACCCAGTTCATTTTTTAAAACGGCTATTTGGGTAATGGCAACCGAACGGGTGGCTTTTTGCCCCTCTTCAACGGTCAAATCCCGCCCGACTTTGCCCGTTATATTATTGCCGTTTGCATCGCTTGGACCCTTTCCCGATAGAAAAAGCAAATTACCCGTTCTGACAAGATGGACGTAACTGGCAACTGGGGGTTTGACGGTCGGTAGCTCGATGTTCAACGCTTTGAGCTTTTCCTCGGGTGTTTGTGCCGTTATTTGAATGGCAAATAAAAGAGAACAAATACAAAAAGGGAGTATTCTTTTCATTCTAAAATATGTTTTTGATTAAAAATAAGAAGTTGTCTATCGCTCGAGCACTCAACTCAGCATACACAGGATTAAATATACAAAATTGCTCTCTTTTTTAAGTGATAAATAGCTAAAAAATGGAGAAAATATGGTGCGTTTTGCTCCATCAAGCCAAAGGCATGACTGAGGGGTATGGTTTTACTAAAGCAGGATTCATAAAATTTCAGAGATTTTAATACCATATTTGAATGCGCGAGATTGGTGTTCATAGTCCACTATTTCAAAAGGCTATGAGGTTGCGCAACGGTAGTGCATCGTCTCAGTAATTAAAGATAGGCAAGGGAAATAAAATAAAGCCGCTACATTGATTAGAATCAACGCAACGGCTTTTTGTTGTTATTTAAGGTTTAAATAAACCTTCTTACTTTAGTTTTTCATCCATTTATGCATTTCTACTTGTTGCCCTTTTTGAATACGGAAAAAATACAAGCCATTGGTCAAAGACGATGCGTCCCATTTCATTAAAGGCTCCGCACTTTTCGAAGCTGAAATCAAGCGACCTTGTATGTCAAACAGTTCGACATTCACAGGGGAGTCATTGATGCCCAAATTTAAGAAGACATAATCTTTAGCGGGATTTGGATAAAGCGAAACAGCAACATTCGAAGCCAATTTGCTCTCATTTCCTTGCGAAGGTACACTTAAGTTAGATGTGGATGCATTGAGTTGTGCCCTAATTTCACCACCGGGGAAGTTCGCATTGTGGATGTTGACGTATAAATTACCCGCCAATAAATCAGTAGCTTGGGTTGACGTCAATAATATAATCTTAGAAAACGTTCCACTTTGTGCGCCAAAAGTAAAGCCCAAAGGTGCAAAATCAATTTGGACGGGACCATTCGTACCGGCGGGTGCACGGTGAATGTGCGCAAGTGTTGCATTGGCAGTCAAACCAGAATAAGTAACTTTTATTGCCAATAAACCACTTTGTGTTTCATAAGAACCTACCACGGTACCTGTTGCAGCAGAAGTGTTGGCGGGCACTTCTTGCGCACCACTAAAAGTACCTCTCACGGGTAAGGATGCTCGATTAAGTGGTCGATTGTAATTCAACTGTCCCCGAATTTCACCGCCCGGAAACGAAGCATTGTGGATATTGACGTACATATTACCCGCTATCAATGCGTCGGCTTGCGCTTGAGTGAGGGTTATCACTTTGACATATTCACCCGACCTACTTCCCGCTTGAAAGCCTTGAGAAACAAAATCAACGGAAACGGATCCATTTGCACCCGCCGCGCCAATGTGAAAATGAGAAGCCGTTGCATTAGCCGTTAAACCCGAATATTCAAATCGGAAAGCAATGACCCGTGAAAAAGGGTCAAATATGCCTTCCAAAGTTCCACTTGCGGTACTTGTGTTGGCGGGTACTTCTTGTGTGCCACTTATGCGAGCTGAAATCGGTACCGGAGTCGGATTGGCTTGTACGCCGTACTGAATCTGCGCGCGAATTTCACCCCCCGGGAACGTGGCGTTGTGGATGTTCACGTAAAGATTACCCGTCATTAAATCCACGGCTTGGGCTTCTGTCAAGGTCAAAACCTTTACGTATTCGCCACTTCTTACACCAACGGGGAAACCTTGGCTAATAAAATCTACTACCACTGGACCGTTAGTGCCCGCGGGTGCGCTATGAAAGTGAGCACCAGTAACGTTGGCTGTTAGCCCCGCAAATTCAACTCGAAAAGCGATTACTCTTGACCATGGGTCAAATATTCCTTCAAATTTGCCCGTGGCCGTGGAAGTATTAGCGGGGTTTTCATTCCGTCCTGATAATGTTCCACTGAGTTTGACTTGGGCTTGTGATAGTTGGGGCATTGCAAAGAATGCGAGAAAAAGAAGAGTAAGAGAATTTTTCATATTCGTCATGTTTGTTTAAAATTATAAAAAAATAAATAGGGAAAGATGGATGCAAGTCTGTTTAGTTAAATCATCTAAAAATACCTACGAGAGCAATTGAAGTCTGGTTTCCTTGGTTTGTAAAGTAATGCGGCGGCGCGACTGAGGGGTTAAATCTACTGTTACTACGTGTAAGTGTGTGGTCAAAATTAATTTCAATCTAAGGCAGTCTAAAAAGTTTCTTTGGATAAAAGCACCCAAGCAAATATACGCTAATTTCTAAACTTAATATACTTTTTTAATTTAATAATACTTCTTAAATATCAATAGTTTGTTAGTTTTTAGTGTGTAGTGTTTAGTTACTGGTAACTTCGGATAACTCAAATAAATGCTTAAAATGCCGTTAGGCATCCTATATCGGTAGAAAAATAGCCAAAATAGTGGAGTTCCGTAAGAACGATATATCAAAAAGGTACTAAAATCTGCCGTTCTTACGGAACTTGTGGGCTATTTTTAATTATTTTCTACCGATATAGAATGCCTAACGGCATTTTAAGCATTTATTTGAGTTATCCAAAGTTACCAGTAACTAAACACTACACGCCAAAAACTAAAAACTAACGGAGTATTAAAATATCAAAATGGCATTTAGCAATTTGGTTTGCGCAGAATAAGTTAAAAAGCTCAATATTGGCTAACTCTATCGTTTTGGCGCGGGAAGATTCAAGATTATGTCAGAGAAGCTTTTACCACTCCCTTAAAATTAATAGGTCGGTGGCAATTTACGGGGTAAAATACTGAGGGGTATGTGTCAGTTGCTTTTAAAACGTCTGACATTTAAAAAATATTCACGCTTGATGAACAATGCTCTGGCATCTTATTTGCTATTAAAAATAATCGTCAAGCGTTTTGACAAAAAACAAGAGGCTGAATCTTACCACACTTCAAAATCCACTTTTAATAACAATTAAAAAGCATAGAAAATGGCTAAAGCAGCAGAAATTCTCATGCCCACCACGGCAGAACTCACTGCCCAATTCATCGCCAAATGCGAAGAACTTAAAACCCTTGCTCAACAATTGGTAGCTGACCACAAAAAAGACACGAACGGCGAGTTGGTGCTCGGCAACGGTCGCCTCAATTTAACCCAAACCGCTTTGCGGGTTGCTAAAAGGCAAGCGGAGGTGATTGAGCCCTATTTTCCCATTGCGTCATTGGAAAGCAAGGCAGATTTTTACAATCTGGTTGCCACTTACACGGGGCATTTGGACACCGTCTATTCCGTTTTGGAACTCAAACGCACCGAAACGGGAAAAGATATTGTCTGGTATGCCTACCGCATTGCGGAAATCCTCACTTTGAAAGCCAAATTTGACGACGAGGCGCGGACAGAATTGGATGAATTGACCAAGGCAATCAAGGATTTGGTGGGTACCAAAGCCGTTTCAAAAAAAGTTAGCCTCGAAATGACGGCTACTAAGAACTAATCACTCGCCTTATGGCTTCTCACTGGCGCAAAATAGCGGATTTACGCCGCTTTTTTGCGCTTTTTTTATGCTTGGAGGTCGCTTACTTGCCGCCTCCGTGCGTTTTTAGGGCGCTAAAAGGCGGGTTTTTACTATTGTGTCATAGTTGTCAGACGCTTTGAAAGCGTCTGGCAACTACAATAAAGAACAATTTATTTTTTAAATATTGGTGGTACACGGTGCTTCGTTCCCTGTTCGTAGGCATAAACCAATTTGATTAAAGTTGGCTCGGCGTACATTCTGCCCAAGAATTGAAGCCCCGCGGGCAAGTTGCCCGTGGTAAAACCCATCGGCACGGTAAAAGCGGGTTGCCCCGTGTGTGGGGCAATAATTTGGCTATTGTCCCCGTAATATTCTACTCGTTTCAATTCTTCGTTATAGGTATCGGTTTTGGCGGGTTTATTATTCCAAGTCGGATAAATAATCGCATCCAATTTCAATTCATCCATTTTGTCTTCAATGGCTTTCCGAAAAGCAATCCGTCGGGGCGAGGTGTAAACATCGGGGCAATCGGGATTTCGGACGGTAAGATTAGCTTTGACTCGGGCTTCGGCAGATTTCGATTTGCTGCCTATCCTGACAATATCTTCCAGCGTTTTGATTGTATCATTTTTGACATACTTAGCCAGATAAGCCTCCAAATCACCTCTAAAATCAAAACATACTAAGTCTTTTCGGAGGTTAGAGAAATCAGGGATAGTGAGCGTGTCAATAATGATAGCGCCCATCGCTTTCATATCTAAAATTGATTTTTCAAATAAAGCTTTGACCTCAGGGTCAGCCGCGCCAGTGCTACCAACCGAGCCAGAAGCAACCGGAGGATTCTCACATAATTCACGTAAAACGCCTATTCTTGCACCTTTTAACCCGTTATTTTGGAGAAACTGCGTATAGTTCTGGGGAGTCTTTCCTTCTGAATATTGGGTGATGGGGTCATTGGGGTCATAACCTACCATGATTTCTAACACCCGTGTAGCATCTTCAACGCTTCTACACATAGGGCCTACGACATCGTTTCTGAAATTGAGCGGTACAATGTCCGCCCGACTGATTAACCCTAAAGTAGTCCGGAAACCCACCAAAGAATTATGAGAAGAGGGTCCTCGGATAGAATTACCTGTATCTGTACCCAATCCAATGGTGCCAAAATTGGCTGCAATTGATGCGCCTGTTCCCCCGCTCGAACCAGCCGGAACATGCTCTTGGTTATATGGATTGAGTGTGGCACCATGCGTAGAACTGAACGAATGCCAAGGCGTAAAAGCCCATTCTGCCATGTTGGATTTGGCAATGATGATTGCACCCGCTTTTACCAATTTTTCAATGACAAAGGCATCGGCATCAGGAACAAAATCTTTTAAAGCCAAGGCTCCCGCTGTGGTGGCGAGCCCTTTGGTGTTGATATTGTCTTTTACAATAAGTGGAATACCATGCAGCGGTCGCAACACTTTGGTTTTTTTATATTCTTCATCCAAAGCTTTAGCAATCGTCAAAGCGTTAGGGTTAATGGTTGAAATCGAGTTGATTAGGGTGTCATATTGATGGATTCGGTCTATATAAGCCGCTACCAATTGCTGACTCGTGAACTTTCCTTTTTTGTAAGCATCATGAATCTGGGTAATGGTTAATTCTGTTAAGTTGACGCTCTGTTTCTGCTTTGAGGTATTGGAAGCCTTTCTATGCGCAGATTGGGCAAAAGTAGAACCAACAATAATGATGGCGGTAAGGGTTAAAAGGAGTTTCTTTTTCATTTGATTTTGTATAGTTTAAACGTCAAATAAAAGTTGGAGTCAGACGCTTTGAAAGCTTCTGACTCTTGAAAGCCAAAACAGCGTTGCTTAATTTTTTCGTGCCGGTGTTGAATAAGGTGGATGTGTAATTTCCTTTTTCGATTGATTGCCCAACGTTTTAAGTAATTCCTGTACGGCGCGTTCGAGTTGAGGGTCTTGACCTTGTGAGAGCGAGACAGCATCTTGACGCACGGCGATATCGGGAGCAACGCCTTTATTTTCGGCTACCCATTGGTTATTGATGGGGTCAAAAACGGCATTATCAGGAGCCGTAAGTGTACCACCGTCCACGAGTGCATAATGGACGGATGATTTTACCAAGCCGCCCCAAGTAGTAGCCCCAATGAGAGTACCCGCTTTTTGCTGCCGAAATACCCACGGGAAAAAGTCCCCACCCGAACCTGCTAATTCATTAACCAGCAACACTTTGGGACCCAATATGCCCGCGGGCAATTGAAAAGATTTGCCATTGGGCACTTCGTTTGTTAGTCCCGCACGAAGGCTGCGGGTCATCAAATCCACCATGTAATCGTCTAATAATCCACCACCATTAAAACGCTCATCTATCACGGCACCTTCTTTATCTTGTTGAGCAAAATAATAGCGATTGAAAGACACAAAACCGCCCCCACCTGTATTGGGAACCCAAACGTAAGCCAAGCGACCATTCGATAACTTGTCAACAAGGCGTTTGTTATCTTCTACCCAAGTGCGTTGGCGCAAAGCATTTTCGGAAGCAATGGGTTCGACTATTTCTTTCCAAGCCCCTTCAAAACTGGGTTTGTCGTTGATGTGCAAAACGGTCTGTTTTCCTAAAGTCCCATCCAGAGAAGCATAAAGTTCTTGATTGCCGAGTATCTCTTGACCGTTGATACCTACAATGTAGTATCCTTCTTTGATTTTAAGACCCGGCTGGTCGAGCGGTCCGTTGAGTTCGGGATTCCAGTTTTCGGAGGTATAAATCCGCTTGATTTTCCAACGGTTGTTTTCCACTTCAAAATCAGCACCCAACAAGCCAATTTGGGATTTTTCGGTTTCGGGAAAATCACCACCATTCACAAAACTATGCCCAACCGATAGTTCACCATTGACTTGGTCTAAAACATAAGTTAAATCAGTGCGGTGCTTAATAAAAGGAACAAGTGGTGCGTAACGCTGATACACCTCATTCCAATCGCGCCCGTGCATATTGGGGTCGTAGAAATAATCGCGTTCGTATCGCCACGCCTCTTCAAACATTTGTTTCCACTCGGTGGCGCGGTCAAGTTTCATCGAAAGGCTTAGTTTTACAGCTTTACCTTTGTCAGCAGCGGCATCGGTACCGATAATTTTCCAACCGTCGATAAGTTTGGCTAAAAGGTGCTTTCCATTGGCGGTAACGGATACTTGGCTCGCACCGGCGGCAAATTCTACTGATTTCTTATCTTTTAACGTAAACTTGTTGATTGTTAACCCCGGTTTATTGTCAATACTTTCTGCCACAAATACAGAGCCTTCCGTACCTGCCAAGGTATATCTGTAATTGCGAACGGGCATCCCCAAAGGTAAAATTCGACGGCTAATGCCATCAAAATCAATCACGATGGTTTTGGTACTATCAGTGGGCTTCGCTTTTTCAGCCGTTTCGGTAGGCTTCGAATCCTCGCTTTTTTTAGCTTCATCGGATTTTGCTTCGGCTTTTTTAGGCTCATCGGCTTTTACCGTTTCTTCGTCACTTTTAGATTTAAAAGGTGAGGTATCGTCCTTTTTAAGATTGATAACGTAAGCGGCATATTCGGGTTTGGCAGTTATTGAACTGGTA
>JANMYC010001324.1:0-1915 GCA_031381715.1 Saprospiraceae bacterium | reverse complement strand
GTTTCTTTTTACTATTGTAATAATATTTTTTAATAACATCGCATACTTGCTCCACTTCACTTCGAGTTATTACGGGCGACATGGGTAAACTGATGCACGTTTCAGCAATTTCTTCCGCAATCGGGAAATCACCTTTTTTATAGTTCAATTCTTTGTAAGCATTCTGTAAATGCGGCGGAATAGGGTAGTGGATGATCGTGCCCACGCCATTATCTGTCAGATATTTTTGCAATTCATAGCGCTTCGTAGTGCGAATCATATATATGTGAAAAACGCTCGTACAATTTTCAGCAATCACAGGTAAAACCACTTCATCCACCCCCCTCAGTATTTCATCGTACCAAGTGGCGACTTCATTTCTTTTATCATTATCCCGCTTCAAATATTTCAATTTTACGGATAAAAAAGCCGCTTGCACTTCATCAAGCCTTGAATTATGCCCTTTTTCATCGTTAAAATACTTCTTTTCAGAACCATAATTACGCAATGAAATAATGCGTTTTGCCCATTCTTCATTGTCTGTTGTCACAGCTCCTGCATCGCCCAAAGCCCCCAAGTTTTTACCGGGATAAAAACTTGTTCCGTTAATATGTCCAAAAGCGCCCGCTAATTTCCCTCCGCACATTGCGCCTTGCGATTGAGCATTATCTTCGATGACATATAAATTGTGCTTTTTAGCAATTGCCATAATTTTATCCAACTCAGCCGCTTGCCCGTAAAGATTGACTGGCATAATCGCCTTTGTGCGCGCCGTAATTTTCTCTTCAATCAAATCGGGATTGATATTGTAGGTGCTTAAACGAGGTTCAACTGGAATCGGCACCGCCCCTTCATTTGATACAGCCAACCACGATGCGATATACGTATTCGAGGGCACAATTACCTCATCACCGTGCCCGATACCCAAAGCTTTAAGAGCTAAAACAAGGGCTTCCAAACCATTTCCAAGGCCAATGGCGTACTTCGTTTGGTTAAAATGGGCATATTCCTCTTCAAATTGCTTGACTTTATTGCCGAGAATATACCAACCACTATCCATCACATCCCTAAAAGCTTGATTCAGCTCTTCTTCATACGGGGCATTGCATTGTTTTAAACTTAGAAAAGGTATCATTTCGTTAATCGTTATTAGTTAATTGTTATTCGGTTTCCAGCATCACTTATCAACCATCACCCGTATTTATAACTACCCCTCAGTATAAAATGTTTCAAATAACCTTTTGAGGACTTTTTCCGTTAAATCATATCTTTCGGATTGTATGTTGGGGAGGTTTTATTATTCTCCTCACTTTCATTCGTCTCTTTTGACTTTTTAAAGAAAAAGCGAAAAATGAAAAAAAGCGCAAGACCAATTGCGACCAAGATAGCAATATCTTTTTTTTTATGCGGAGAATTGGATTTATTGAAATGAGACATGTAGCGTGATATTTTAAATAATGAGACAAAAGTACATGAAAATCTAAGTTTCGCAAAGTGGTAATCCTTTCTCTCGAGCGTCAAGGGCTTATTATAACGATGAAAAAGGACTAAATACTGCATTAAAACAAATTAATACGGTATTTAAATCTTGATGATGGTTAAAATTTTACTAAACTTTTAACCTATGACAAAATATGGAAATAAAATTGTAGATATATTTTTATTCAAAATCGGTTTGATTCACACGTTCCAAATAAATATGAAGAAATTATTCCTCTTACTCCTTATTATATATAGTGTATTGAATACCGCTTTTAGCCAATTTATACAAACGGATGTTTTGATAATTGGCGGCGGGGCGAGTGGCATATCTGCGGGCGTCCAATCAGCACGTTTGGGTGCAAAAACGCTTATTGTAGATGAAACGCCGTGGCTCGGCGGTGTATTGACATCGGCGGGCGTTTCTGCTATTGATGGGAATAATGATTTGCCTTCG
>JANMYC010001291.1:0-3198 GCA_031381715.1 Saprospiraceae bacterium | reverse complement strand
TACTCTACGTTAAATTGCTTTTAAATAATTCATTATTTCTCAATCAATTTGCCTTGTTTAAGAAAAATATAAAAACTAATTTGGGTAGTTTATTTTTTACTTTATCCCTAAATCAGCTATTTTTTACGGCGATTATCGGCTTATTTTCTTTGCTGTCGGCTTCAATAATAACATCATTTTTAGTCAAATTCCCACTTTGAACTTTAGTAAAAAGGTGCTTATATTTCAAGAATTTCATCTCAAAATATTCATAACTCAGGGCTGAAAATATGAATGTGAGGATGAAAGTGACGCCATAATAAACGGTATTTGACAGTGCATCATCCAATTGTGGATTAAAATATCGAGCCACGTGCAAACCACAAATAATGGCTATATTATGCCACATATATATTGAATAAGATATTTTACCGAGATAATCCAAAACTTTATTCTCCAAACTTGCTAAACAATTGGGATTGGCAGCAAAGTTTAGGATGATGATAATGAATAAAAAGGAATAAAATTCGTGGTTGATATACGGTATTTCCACGCCAAAAAACATCATTCCGAGAACTAAGCCTGTCGACATGATTTGAGCAAAAGATGAAAAAATAGGCTTTAAAATAGCCCATTTCTGAGTGTAAAGATAGTATGCACCTATTCCACCTATCGCCATACAGCCAATCCTAAGCATGGCGAAGAATTTATAGACGAAAGTGACGGTTTTCGTCGCGCTGGATGTGTGGCTTATGTCTTCTGAATGGTCAGCAAATTGATATAAAATATTGGTCAGAATCAATAATCCAAAGACTATAGTGAACAATACTTTTAAATAATTAGATGACTTTTTGACTATCCAAGGCCAGATAAGGTAAAACTGTTCCTCAATACCGATACTCCAAGTCTGGGCAATGTAGGGCATATATGCATAGAGGTTTGAAACCACATTGGGGAAAAGGATTAGATAGAAAAAGGTCTTTAATCCGAAACGATATTGCACCCCCTCAGTATAAACGGGTATTTTAAAGAAATCGATATGAGGAAGAACAAACAAACCCAATATGATTAATAAGTAGTAAAGAGGCCATATCCTTAAAATACGCCTAACGTAAAACTCCTTAGCGAAGACTGTCCCAAATCGCTCTTTTTCAGCCAATAATAAGTATGTAATCAGGAAACCGCTGAGTGTAAAGAAGAGAGTCACACCCAATTCTCCAACTATTTTGATAAAATGCCATTTATAAAATAGGCTGGGTAGTCCAAAAAAAAGCTTGATTTGCTCCAAATGATGTACAATAACCACAAATGCAGCGATGAACCGAAGGCCATTTAAACTTGGGAAGTAGATTTTTGTAGCTTTTCCGCTCATGGGCGAAGTCATTTTCTCTTTAGTATTGAATTAAAACGGAGGGCGTTTTATCCGCAAAGATATAGCAATATGGGTAGTATGTCAAATTTTTAAAAAATACGACGGTTAAAGTATTAAAATTTGGACTATATGAATGATAATCAATGATTTATTGGTACCCATTTAATGTTTTGCAATTTGGGTTTTTGTAAAATAAGTACTTGTTTAAATTCAGGAATCGCAAATATTATTTCATAAAATCAACTATATTTTAAATTTTATTCATAAAATTATTGTAGAAATAGTTATTTAAATTACTTTTGTCCGAATTATATTACGTTTGGTCTAATAATAGTTGCATCAAATTTTAATCAAATATTTTACTAACTAACGAAAATTTACTTTTTGTATGAAAAAAAGGTTACAAAAACTGACTCTGTTAACACTGTTAGCTCTAATCAGTGTAGGCGCTTGGGCGCAAACAAATTTAAAAGGAACGGTTAAAGAAGGTAGTGAAGGATTACCAGGTGTTTCAGTAGTAGTAGTGGGTACTACTAAAGGTACACTTACTAACGCGGATGGCACTTATTCTTTGGCTTTAACCAAGGGTACTTACCAAATCAGCTTTTCATTCATTGGATATGCTGCTCAAACTCAATCAGTGACTATTGGTGATTCTGATGTTACACTTGATGTCAATTTAAGCTCTTCGGATAATGTTTTGGATGCAGTGGTTATCTCTACTGGTAGCCGCAACACGCAGCGTACCATATTGGATTCGCCACTTCCTATTGATATTATCGGGGCAAAAGATTTAGCTTCTACGGGTCAAACGTCTTTTGATAAGGCTTTACAATATCGTGTACCATCGTTTAATACAGTTAATACGCCTGTAAATGATGCAACCACATTGCTTGACCCTTGGGAAATTCGTAATATGGGACCAAGCCGTACTTTGATTTTGATCAATGGTAAGCGTAAAAACTTAAGCTCATTATTATATGTACAATTCTCTCCAGGTCGTGGTGAAACGGGTGTTGACCTTTCTGCAATCCCTCAAGATGCTATCAAGCGGGTGGAGATTTTGCGTGACGGTGCATCTGCCCAATATGGTTCGGATGCGATTGCCGGTGTAATGAACGTTATTTTGAAAGATAAATATGACTATTCTACAATTACATTCAATGCGGGTACATCTACTTCAAAAGGTAATGCAGTGGCGACTAAAATACCAGGTGGTGGTTATGGTAGTAATTATGGTGTATCATTGAACAGTGGTTCTAACTTCGGTAGCAAAGGTTTTGTGAATTATACAATTGCTTTGAATCAAGCAAATCCAACGGTTCGTTCAGGTATAATTGATGTGCCTACTGAGATTGCCACTTTTGGTGACTCTAAAATTCCAGCACAAAATGCTATGATTACGTCTTATCTGAAAGATTACCCTACTGGTAATAATATCAACGGTACAGGTGAAATCAGTTCGGCTAAGTTCTTAATCAACACTGGTATTCCAGTGGGTGAAAAGGGGCTGGTTTATGCAAATGCGGCGTATGTTGTTAAAAAAGTGAGCAGTTACGCTAACTTCCGTACTCCTTATTGGAGACAAGACCGTGGACTACTTCATAGCCCAACTGATAATGGTGGTAAAAACTATATCACCGCTGCTACTTTAGCTTTTGCATCTGACCCAGTGGATTTGTACAAAGGTTATATTGGTTATGTTCCTACTTTTGAAGGTGATTTGAATGACTATAACGCTACTATAGGCGTTAAAATTGAAGTGAATGGTTGGAATCATGACTTGATTTTCACAGTTGGTGGCAACAAACAACTTTACACAGTTGACAATACAGTAAATAAAGGTC
>JANMYC010001298.1:0-15591 GCA_031381715.1 Saprospiraceae bacterium | reverse complement strand
AAGTTTTAGAGACTTGCAAAATTATGCTTATAATGCTGAATTATAAAAGTTTAATTCAGTATTTAACTGATTTTTAAAAATAAAAAGTATTTATATGTTTTAAAAACCAATCAAAAAAATAACTTTTTAAGGATATTTTATCTTATATAACAATAATATATTAACAGTCAAAATTATGCCAAAACAAAGCCCTTACTCAGTAATTTTACCGAAGCAAGGGCTTTTTTTATTTTATCACACAAATACTATAATTGTAGTATAATTGCATTAATTTTTCCTTTAAAAAAACTTAGAGCGATTATCTACTATATCAGTTTTTTTACGCAAATACCTTGAAATAGAACCACGTAATTGACCCTTGATTGGCGCTGACATTTGCTGACGCAAAATGTTTTTATAAATTGAAGCACTTTCAACGGTATTTTTATTGGTAACTTTTATGACATATACACCATTGTCTCCGATTATCGGTTTAGATGTTTGACCAACTTCCGTTGTGAAAGCAGCACCCACTACTCTTGACTCGCTTCCAAGGTTTGGTACGAAAGTGCTATTGAAAGTTACACCTTTCGCAGTATCAATTTTACCGCTGAATTGTGCAACCACTGCATTCAAATCTGTCGATGTTATCTTAGATTTTAACACTTCTCCTTTTTTACGGTTTTTAACGTAAGGAGTAAGTTGCTCTTTTAGGTTTTGTACTGAGGGGGCACCTTTTGGTATGATGCTTTTCAAGGCAGCGACTACATATTTACTATTGTATGCGTCTCCTTGCTCACGTAAGCCAAATGTAGATTTACAACGCTCTCCAGCACTTGCCTCATACGCCCAACGAATGATTTGTCTGACACCTTCAGCTTGACCTAAAGTACCCAATGCTTGGTCGTTGATACGGAAACCTTGAGTCGGTTGAAGCGGCAGATTCTTAGCCAAAGCATTCTTTTTTAATTCTTCTAAGTTTTTACTACTCAAAAGCAAAGCGTCAGCAGCATCAGCCGCTGCTTTATCAGTTGTTTGGCTTGGGATGAGTGATTCACGAGCGTAAGCAACTTTAACGCGCGTTTCATTTTTACCCGCTTTGATACCAGTCACTTGTACAACGTGCGCACCAAACTGAGTCGTAACTGTGTAAAACTTACCTTGCTGTGCTTTATAAAATATTAAATCGTTAAATTCAGTAGCCAAACTGCCTTGAGCAAAATAATCTAAGTCACCACCTTTAAGTTTAGCAACGTTATCTTGGCTATATTTCGCATTCAAAGAATCCCATAATGAAGCATTTGCTTCCAATAAGCCTTTTAAGCTATCCGCTGTCTTGATAGCGTTCTCACCTTGAATCAAGATATGACGCGAGCGAACTGAATCTGGGCTTGAACGACGGTCAATCAATTTAGCCAATAAATAACTTTTACTTTCCACAAATGGGCCTATTACAGTGCCAACTGGAGCAGTGAAAAGTGAATCTTTAATAGCTTGCATAGCCGTTTCCTTTGTCATGTATTGAGGATTTAAAACACCACCATGAGAAATTGCAAAAGCAGAATCTTTATCTGTAGTGCGGAATTCCTCTTTAACTGCCAAAACCTTTTCTCTTATTTTAGCCGAGTCCTCAGCCGAAGGATTAACATCAAAAGTAACATACTCTATTGTACGACCTTCTTCATCATTCATAAAACGACCTCTATTCTCTTTCAAATAAGCCTCATAATCAGCCTCAGTAATTGCCGCTTCTTTATCATCTACTTTATCAAAAGCTACTTTGACATATTCAAAATCAACTGGCTTAGTCAATTCCTTATATCCTTCTTCTACCAACCATGTAGGCGTGTAGATAGCTTTTGTTGTCAAATTGTTTAATTTTGCTTGCAAACGCTCAGTAATAATTTGGTTTTCTATCTCAGCCCAATACATTTTACCTTGCAAAGGCATTGAATTTTTTTGAATCGCATCTTTGATTTGAACCAATTGCTGAGGGTTCTGCATGATTGCTTGATTGCTCGTAATCACTGGACTTGGGTTAGCACCAAATTCAAGCTCTAAAAGCTCATCCTTACCCACACCTAAGCCTACCTTTTCGGCTTCTTTACCAATAATTGCACTTTCAACAAATGAATTGAAAATAGTGTTACGTACACTCAAGTCATTGGCTTGGTTACCGTACATTATCTGAGCGGTTGACTCCAACTGTTTGATGTCCAGCTCTTTACTACCCACTTTAACAACAGTGCTTGTGTTACTAAATCTATTCAAGCCACCACTACCATCGGGGCTACTATCTTGTGTAATCAACATTGCGATAAATGAAATTATCGCCAAGACCATTAAAATCAACACCAATGCCGATTTCTCACGAATTTTCTGAATCAGAGCCATGTCTCGGTTTTTCTTTTTTTATGGTAAAATATTAAATTTGAAATAAAAATATATTTTAGGTTTTAAAAACAATTTATCAAATTTTTAAAGCTTGATATTATGAATGTTTATTTTTAAATCCCTAAAGTTTCCAATTCTTTTGAAAAGGACGTGCAAAATAACAGCATTCATCTTGAAAATCAAAATTTTCCAAAAATTTGCTTATGAAAATTAGCATTTTTAA
The DNA here is from genome assembly GCA_031381715.1 of Saprospiraceae bacterium. Classification (GTDB taxonomy): domain Bacteria; phylum Bacteroidota; class Bacteroidia; order Chitinophagales; family Saprospiraceae; genus JAAFJT01. Next base: position 12,995 of record JANMYC010001298.1, on the reverse strand, counting down.
CGCAAAGAGGGTAAAAAAGTTACTCCATTTTTCTATGATACAAGTTAACAAAGTTGTACAATAGAAAATTTACCATTAAAAAATGTAATTTTGCGCTTTCAAAAAAGCTTGTTTTTTATAATATGAATTATTTGACGCTCGAAAACGTGACTAAAAGTTACGGACCAAAAGTCCTTTTTAATAATATTAATCTTATTATCAATAAAGGAGACCGCATTGCATTAGTGGCCAAAAATGGCACTGGCAAAACCACTTTGTTGCGTGTACTCGCAGGTACGGAGGGGTCGGAAGGAGAAAACGCCAAAATACTTATTTCAAAAGAAATTCGAACAGGCATACTTGAACAAGAGCCCGATATTGATGATAAAATGACCGCCCTCGAAGCTGTTTTTCACTCCGATAATCCGCAGATTCAAGCTATTAAAAAGTATGAAAAATCTTTGATTGACAATGACCCCCTCAGTATGAACGATGCTTTGGCGAGTTTGGATGAACTCCAAGCGTGGGATTTTGAAGCAAAAATCAAAGAAATTTTATCTAAACTCAAAATTGATACTTTCCTTAATCAGCGCATTGGTTCATTATCGGGTGGTCAGAAAAAAAGGGTTGCTTTAGCCATGTTGCTCATTGATGAGCCCGATTTTATGATTCTCGATGAACCAACCAACCACTTGGATTTGGATATGATTGAGTGGCTTGAAGCCTATTTTTCATCTCGCCCAAGCTTAACGCTCTTCGTTGTAACCCACGACCGTTATTTCCTCGATGCAGTTTGTAATACCATAATAGAACTTGAAGCCGGCAAATTTTATCGATACAGAGGCAATTATGCGTATTATTTGGAGCAAAAAGCCTTGAGAATAGATGTGGATGCTGCCACAATGGCTAAAAACCAAAAGCTTTTCACGAGAGAATTGGAATGGATGCGCCGTCAGCCACAAGCCCGCACAACTAAAGCGCAAAGCCGAATTGATGATTTTCACGATTTAAAAGATAAAGTCAGTCGAAAATCAGACAGCGTGGATATGCAAATTGACATCAAAACCACTTGGTTGGGCTCCAAAATTTTAGAATTACACAATGTTTCAAAGGAGTTTAACAATATAAAGCTCATTGAAAATTTTAGTTATAAATTTAAAAAAGGGGAAAGAGTCGGCATTGTAGGTCAAAATGGAACAGGAAAATCTACCTTACTTAATATCTTGACGGGTGTTTTAGCACCCGACGGCGGTAAAGTCGTGATTGGCGAAACCATCCAATTCGGGCATTACAACCAGTCGGGAATGAAACTCAAGGATGATAAACGTGTCATAGAGGTCATTACCGATATTGCTGAATACATTCCGCTTGAAAAAGGGCAAAAAATTACGGCATCAGCTTTATTAGAGCGTTTTTTATTCACCAAAGAGCAGCAGCAAGTATATGTTTCTCAACTTTCAGGAGGTGAAAAAAGGCGTTTATATTTACTCACGGTTATTGTACAAAATCCCAATTTTTTAATTCTGGATGAGCCAACGAATGATTTAGATATTTTAACGTTAAACGTTTTAGAAGATTTTTTACTCAATCAATTCAATGGCTGCCTCATTATAGTTACCCACGACCGTTATTTTATGGATAAACTTGTGGATCATCTTTTTATCTTTGAAGGCAATGGTCAAATAAAGGATTATAACGGCAACTATACGGAGTATCGCGAGTTAAAGAAAATTGAAGAACGTGAAAATAAAAAGGGAACGGCAACTATCGTAAGTGCCCCTACCCCCTCAGTATCAGCGGACATTCGCAAAGCCAATGATTCAGAAAGGAAAGAATTCAAGCGCCTTGAAAAAGATATTGAAAAGTTGGAACAGCAAAAAGTGGTTTTAACTGAAAAATTTAATGATGTATCAAAGCTCTCACCAAGTGATATTCAAAAATTATCTTTAGAGCTTCAAGGAATTCAAGAACAATTGGACACGAAGGAAATGCGTTGGTTAGAATTATCCGAATTGGTGTAAAATACTTTTTCATAGAGCATTATAGAGCAATTAGTAGGAATTTTTAACTGACTGCTCAATTTAAGAACAGCATATTTTAAGTTATGAAATTTGACAAACCTATACCTGTAAAACAGCTGGCAAAGCAAATAGGTGCCCTCGAAATAATGGGCGATGACACGGCTAATATATTGGGTATCAACGAAATACATCAGGTACGTGCGGGTGATATTACTTTTTCAGACGTCAAAAAATACTTTGAAAAAGCCTTGAAATCAGCTGCTACTTTCATTATTCTCAATGAAAAGGTAGAAGATATACCAGAAGGTAAGGTTATATTGCTACATCCTCATCCATTCGAGGCTTACGATAGCATTGTGCGATTACATCGCCCACAAAGTCCACTCTATTTAAGTGTTGCTGAATCAGCGGTAGTACATGATTCAGTTATTTTAGAACCCAATGTCGTGATTGGTAACCACGTCAGAATAGGCGTCGGCTGCTACATTCAAGCCAATGCTGTCATTCACGATTACACAATCGTTGGAAAAAACGTACAAATAGGCGCTGGAGCAATCATTGGCACGGATGCATTTTATTTTAAACGCACAGATACTGAGGGGTATAAAAAATGGCGCAGTGGTGGGCGCGTTATCATCGAAGATGGTGTAGATATTGGTGCTGGTTGTACTATAAATAAAGGTGTTTCAGGAGATACAACTATTGGTGCAGGGACAAAATTGGATTGTCAAGTACACATTGGACATGATGTGGTGGTAGGTAAAAATTGCATTTTTGCTGCTCAAGTGGGCATCGGGGGCAATTCAGTGATTGAGGATAATGTGACTTTATATGGTCAAGTCGGAGTCGCTCAGAACATTAGAATAGGTAAAAATGCCATCGTATCTGGGCAATCAGGAGTATCTAAAAGCATAGAAGGAGACGATATTTACTCTGGCAGCCCCGCCCAAAAAATAAAAGATGCTTATAAAGAATTGGCTATTTTAAGGCAACTTAGAAATGAAAAACAAGGAAAATAATGTAAAAATATAGGTTTCAAAAATTCAATAAGTGCACAACCCTATTTTGCACTTATTGAATTTATGGCGAATTTTACCTTAAAAACCAACTGAATAATTAAAAAATAAGCCTTTTTCTCCCAAATGATTCATACTGTACTCAAATCGCCAAGTCATGTTGTAATAGGCTATAATATCAAGCCCTACCCCACCGCCATAAAGTTGCCTATTGGATAGTTTATTGTTTTCTTTTTCATAGGGATTATTCACATAACCCGTATCGAAATTGAAAGTGAGATATGTTTTAATGGGTAAATCAAGCCAATTTTTTAATAATTTCATTTTCACCCATTTATTCAAATCAAAAGAGCGATTCAATAACTCTACTCTAAAACTATTTTTTGAATAAAAATAATCAAGCCCATCCACTACGTAAAACTCATAACCTCTAAGATTATCACTTCCATAACCTAAGCCTCGTACATTGGTGTAGGGCTGTCTTCTTCTGATAAGTGCTGTTTTCCCTTTAACGATTGCTTCAAGACTCAATTTTGATGAAAAAGTAAAATAATGCGCAAATCTGCTACTCACATCCAGCGCATTCACATTATCTGAGCTCAACAAGCCCGTTTTATTAAAACCCAAGCTGAAATAATCGCCATGCATCGGATAAGGTCGAATATCTCTACTGTCATACGAACAGCCTGCCGCAAGCCAAAAGTAATGTTGTTGGGTTTGCCCGTCCAAGTAATAATCTCTATTAAGGGTCTGAACCACCGCAGAATCTACTTTATTTCTTGTGTACCCCATTGAAGCCGAAAAATTCGTCAACAGCTTAGGCGTATGGCTAATGCCTACGCTAAAACCCGTTCTATGCAGTAAAAATTTATTCGCATCCCTATAAAAAGATATTTTGTTACTATCGGTGGAATATCCAACCTCTCTATTCACTGCATTAAAATAACTGGCAGAGAAGCCAATCGTTTGCTTTTTATTAATATATGGAAGAGAATAACTAAAAGAATACTTGGGTGTGTACCCTAATTGAACGTTTGCACTGAGGGGGTCTCGCCTACCAGTCAGATTATTATATGTCAACCGCATACCATAGTTAATCCGTTTAAAGCTGCGTTTTTGCTCTTTCCACCAAACATTAAAATTTCTGTCAGCAATTTCAAAAATGGGGATTGGGAAAAGAAACCAATTTTCGGTAACATCTATTTGGACTATAACATGGTTATTTTCTGTCCAATTTTTAACGTTCATTTTAGCATTCAGAAAAAGATTGGTATTCATAAGGCGAAGTCGATTCAGTTCGAGTACCGAACTCAGCATACTGAGGGATACGCTATCTCCCTTAGAGAAAGTCAATTCTCTGAGCATAATTTGCCTTTTGGTTTTTTTATTACCTATAATAGTAATGCTATCAATAACCACTGCTGTATTGTCGGCATAAATATTAAAGCCATAAAAAAGCCCTATAAATATAATTAATAGAGATTTTCTCATTCTGCAAAATAATGAAGTTTTTGAATATTGGGCTATTTTTAATTAAAAACGCTTAAAAAAGGCATTAATGTATCCGAATAATAACCTTATCACGGTATTTTTCAAAATCAATTATTAAAATATAAATATAACCCTTGCAAATGTAGCCAATACGGAATACATTGGATGATATTTTAATGTAAACCCTATTTGTTTTCCCAGAAAAAATAATTTTAAGATGGTAAGCTCCACTTATTCAGATTTCTTTTTTTATTCTTTTTTGCTCATTTGCATTATGCTCATGACAGTAACTCCGCCACCTAAAAAAGAGCAACCAGAAAAAAAGCCATAAATTGCCATAAAATTTAGATACCTCAACAGTATTCTACCCAAAAATAGATATTGAACCCCATTTTATACCTCCGTAAATAGGCTTATTTCAGCATATTTTCAAAAAAAATGATTTTTTTTTGAATTGGCTTTCCTTTTAAATAAAAAAATACTACCTTTGCACCTCGAAAATTTAAAAGATTAAAAAATAAGCGACATGAAAAAAGATATTCATCCTAAATCATACCGTTTGGTAGTTTTCAAAGATATTTCTACTGATTCAGCGTTTTTAACACGCTCAACAGCGAATAGCAAGGAGACAACCGTTTGGGAAGATGGCAAAGAATACCCACTGATTAAGATGGAAATTTCATCTTATTCCCATCCATTCTTCACTGGTAAGGTAAAATTTGTGGATACAGCAGGTCGTATCGACAAGTTCAACAAGAAATTCGCAAAATTTGCGAAATAATCATAGAAGAATGAGAAAAAAAGTCCTGCACGAAAGTACAGGACTTTTTTTTTAATTTAAAATCTGCCAAAACAATAACTTTAGGGATTTATTACGTCTAAATTTTTAAACGACTATTAATTCGTATCATTCAGTTACAACTTTTGAGGAATTTTGTCGTTTTTATTGTGAAAAGACCGTTTTAAACAACTTATTTTATGAAGAATATCATCCTATTCGATCCAGATACTCGAGACCAACTTCTCCCGCTTACCTACACGCGCCCTGTATGTGAGTTACGCGTAGGAATAATGACTATTCGTGAAAAATGGGAACACTGGCTGTCTGGAAAGGTATCTTTCATTACTCAGGATTATCTTTCTGAAAAATATCCAATTTCTATCGCTTCTGATAATTTTGTTATCAATGGTTCCATATTGCCATCTAAAGACCTTTGTCATCTGATTGAAAAATTAAATAATAATGAGGCACTCTTGAAAGAAGGAGAACTTATTGCTGCCCGACTCGATGAAAGTCAGTTTTTCAATCTAATGGAAGATAACGACATTGAGGAACTGGAAGGCTTAGAAGTCGACCCCTCAGTAAAATTGACGATAATTAACCATGTTTGGGATATTTTCACTTTAAATGCTCAAGCACTCAAAAGCGATTTCTCGGAATTGACCAAAGGCAGAAAATCTGCCCCCCTCAGTACAACCAACCGTTTTTTAGGTGATGAGTCACAATTATTCATTGAAGAAGGCGCCGTTGTAGAATGTGCTATTCTGAATGCCAATAATGGACCCATTTACATCGGTAAAAATGCTGAAATCATGGAAGGATGTATCATCCGTGGTGGATTGGCCCTTTGTGAAGGCTCCATTTTAAAAATGGGTGCTAAAATATACGGTGCAACTACCGTTGGTCCCTATTCAAAAGTAGGTGGAGAAGTCAATAATACCGTCATTATCAGCCACTCTAATAAGGCACATGAAGGCTATCTGGGCAACTCAGTCATAGGCGAATGGTGCAATATTGGTGCAGATACGAATACATCTAACCTTAAAAACAATTACGAACAAATTAAACTATGGGATTACACAAAGGATAGCTTTGTTCGCACGGGCTTGCAGTTCCTTGGTTTAATTATGGGCGACCATTCCAAATGCGCTATCAATACTATGTTCAACACTGGAACGGTCGTAGGGGTATCCGCCAATATTTTTGGCGCAGGTTTTCCTCGTAATTTCATTCCATCATTCACTTGGGGTGGAACAGCTGGTATAGAAACTTATACCATTAATAAAGCTTGTGATACTATTGAACGCGTACTTTCTCGTAGGAATATCACACTTTCTCAAGAAGATAGAGATATTTTAAAATACATTTTTGATTTTTCTTCACGCTACCGTTCATGGGAACGGGAAAAAGTGCAGCAGAATTAAATAAGTAGATGATAGATGCTGGATATTGGACTCATAAAATAATGATTTTTAGTTTTCAAAATAAAACTGAAATCTCCATAATGACATAAAAACGCTCGTAGAATCTAAAATTCTACGAGCGTTTTTATTTTAAAGTAATTGAGTAAAATAACCAACAACCAATAATCAACAACTAACTACTACCCTATCACTGTGTCATGAAATGATTTAGCAAAACTATAAGCATTGGCTTCCATCATGTAGGGTTTCCAACTACTCGGTATTGAATCATTATGCAACAAACAGCCTTGTTTTAAATAAGGATATAACTCATCGTACCGCTTGCTATCGCTCACATTCACGCGCCTATTAATCATTGAGCGCCGAATTTGAAGTGGACTTTCAAGACCTGCAGCACCTAATAATTCCACAAATGAATGAACAGTGGATTTATGAAAATTTGCAACACGTTCTTTTTTATCCGCTACCACCAAGCCTTTTACCAGTTCAGGGTCTTGTGTAGCAACACCCGTCGGGCAAGTATTTTTATTACATTCTAAGGCTTGAATGCAGCCCAAAGCCATCATCATGGCGCGCGCAGTATAGCACGCGTCAGCACCCAAGGCTATGGCTCGCAAAATGTGAAAACCACTCACTATTTTACCAGAAGCCAATATTTTAATATCTTTTCTGAGGTCAAATCCTATCAAAGCGTCGTGAACAAAGGCCAAAGCCTCCTTAAAAGGCATGCCTACAAAGTTTGAAAACTCCAAAGGGGCTGCCCCTGTACCACCCTCACCACCGTCAACTGTAATAAAATCAGGCTTGATACCCGTTTCTACTATTGCTTTACATACAGCTAAAAATTCACTTTTATGCCCCACACATAATTTGAAACCCACGGGTTTCCCACCCGAAAACTCTTTCATTTGACCTATAAAACGGCACAATTCAACTGGCGTTTTAAATGCAGAATGGTAAGGTGGCGACAAAACCTCTGTACCTGGTTCTACGCCTCTAATCTTAGCAATCTCTGGTGTATTCTTTTTAGCGGGTAAAATGCCTCCATGACCCGGCTTTGCACCTTGAGAAAGCTTCAATTCTATCATTTTTACTGAGGGGGAGGCAACTGTCAGCGCAAATGCTTCGGGCGAAAAATTCCCCGCTTTGTCGCGACAACCGAAATAACCCGTCCCCAATTGATAAATTAAATCTCCACCCATTTCTAAATGGTGTGTGCTGATACCACCCTCACCTGTATTGTGCGCAAATCCACCTATTTTAGCCCCGCCGTTTAATGCTAAAACGGCATTCGTACTCAGTGAGCCAAACGACATTGCCGATACATTATAAATACTCGCCGAGTAAGGCTGCTTGCAATCCGAACCGCCTATTTGCACACGAGGGCTATCATTTAAATCCTTAAAACTTTTAGCCACAATCGAATGATTCATCCACTCATAACCCTCTTCATAAACATTCAATTGCGTTCCAAAAGGCGTAGAATCAACATCTTTTTTCGCACGTTGATAAATCAAGCTGCGCTCAGTTCTATTAAAAGGACGACCATCAATATCACTTTCCACAAAATATTGATAAATTTTCGGGCGCAACCACTCCATCCAGTATCTACCTCGACCCAATATTGGGAAAGTCCGCATGATAGCGTGTTTTGTTTGATACATATCATAAATGCCCAATAATATTAAAGGGATAAGTACAACCAAAACCCATAAAAACGGCTGCCAAAAATAGCCAATAACCGCCGTCAAAATCAATGAAATGACTGAAAAGTATTTAAAATCGTTTCTCATTAAAAAAAAATTAGCAATGATAAATTTATAAAAGCCCTCAAAAGAGCCTTTTTTAATGGTAAAAATAGTATTTTAATACATGAAATAAATTATTTTGATATTAAAACACCATTATTGCTTAACTAATTTACCACTCAATATTTCACGCTCATTTTTAAGCTGATAAAAATAAATACCTTTATTTAAATCCTGTAAATTGACGTTAAAAACAGATGCATTAGGGCGCGTTGAGAGCATCTCCTGACCACTAACGTTATAAATCGTTAATTGCCAATCCGTGGCTACCCCCTCAGTATAAAACGTAATTTCGGATGTAAAAGGATTGGGATATACCTTTATTTGCCTATTATTTTCTGTAATTTTTGACACTCTTTTAAATAATAAGCCTTTTTTAACCGCTGCCAAAGCATCCACTCGCCCGAAACCGTAGGTATGATTCGGCACTTGAGTTCCAGCAATAGTACCACAGTTCTGAGTCGTTGTCATCGCTTTAGCAGTTGATTCTATGATGCGCTCAATGGTATCAACCTGCCCCGCCAAAGCTGGATTCGCCGAAATCATTAATGCCACCACACCCGCTACATGGGGACCTGCCATACTCGTACCGCTGAAAGTGCCACTAAATCCATTATTGGGTACAGTTGATAAAATACCCACTCCGGGAGCCGATACATTCGGTTTCAATCTTCCACTGCCATCAATCGTAACGGGTCCTCTACTACTAAAACTGGCAATCGTATCATCCGAGCGCGTTGCTCCCACGGAAAAGGATTTCGAAAAAAAAGCCGGCGGTCCACTCACCGTCGAGCAAGCAGAACCTGAATTGCCCGCCGATACCACTACCACAATACCCGCAGCCCTACAAGCATTCACGGCATTTTCAAGTACATTAAAATTGCTTGAATTACAGCCCTCTCCCTCCGAGCAATACCATGAGTTATTGATAACATGAGGCGCTTTTTTAGGCAACGGATTTTTACCAGCGGTATCCGTGGGTGCTAAAAAGAATTGAAAACAATCCACATAACTACGCAGCGTGCCGTCCCCTTTATCCATATTACGCGCTCCAATCCATTTTGAATCGGGCGCAACACCCGTAATCAGCGTATCATTGGAGCCTACCATCGTGCCCATTGTATGCGTTCCGTGTCTATCATCGTCGCAAGGAGCTTTTATATCATAGCCACAGGGGTTGCCTTTTTTACTGGTATCGGCATGAATACCATCGTACCAATTATAACTATGGTCGGCAGTGGTGCCATTCCAACCTCTATATTTCGGTTTCAACGCAGGATGAGTCCAATCATAACCCGTATCTTCACCTGCTACTACTACATTTTGACCTTTATATCCCAAAGCCCACACACTATCTGCTTTTATTCGTGTAACACCCCACGCAATTTGAGCCGCCCCACGCGTTTGAAGTTGTGGCGATGTATAAGTATCCTCGGCAGGCGGTAAACTTTGATGTGCTTTGGAGTTATTGATGATTTGAGCCACATCTTCTCTTTGAGCAAGTTCTTGGATTAAGGCTCTATCCCCTCGTTTTACATAAATAGCGTTTAAAATCCAAAGAGCGTTAAAATCTGCATTTCGAGTTTTTAATACCACTTGAATAGGCGCTTGAGTCCGCTCAGCTACCCCCCTCAGTATTTTGAACACATATTCCCCTTTTTCTTCTTTTTCATTTAAAAATTGAGCCGCTGAAATATCCCCCTGCTCTTTCAAAATGATAAAAAATTCAGCTTGTCCACCTTGCATCGATGCCCATACTGAGGGGTGCACTTTTTCTAAATAGCTTTGTGCTGTTAATGAAATTGAAACACAAAAAATGCCTAAAATGAGCTTAAATCTTTTCATATTATTTTTATTGTATGGGTTTTCTATAATGATTATGGGTTAAAATAAACAAAATTGAGCCAAATTGCCGCTCTGCTTTAAAATCTTTCATACCTTAGAACTTAGAAACTGTTTTGAAACCTATTTCACCTTGCTTTTATTTATCTTTTTCGATTATGCTTTACCAATTTTAAAAGCAATATAGCCCGATATTCCTTATAAAATTGATTTTGCCTAGTCAAAAAATATAAGCAAAATCAAGGCAAAATAGGTTTCAAAACAGTTTCTAATTTTAAACAGCAGGACAGAGAGAATGATTTTAAAACTCAATCATTTCATTTACAAAATATAATAAAATGACCATTGAAATCATTCAACACCTATCAAAAGACCATCGCTTGGCGGCGGTAATTCCGCATATTTCATTGCCCTCAGTGGATGTAAGCAACGATATATACCACGATTTATTGGACTCGATAGTTTCCCAGCAGCTTTCAGTAAAAGCGGCGGCAACTATTTATAGCCGATTTTTGGATTTGTTTCCCAACCGTAAGGCATATGCTGAATTTGTGGTCACCACAGACATCGAAATACTGAGGGGGGTTGGTTTATCCTATCAAAAAGCGGGATATATTAAAAATATTGCTACTTATTGGATTGAAAACCAAGAAAGCCTCAAAGATTGGGTCAATATGTCTGATGACGACATCATCAAAGAACTCACTCAAATAAAGGGCGTCGGAAAATGGACTGTTCAAATGATACTCATGTTCCGCCTCAATCGGCTCGATGTTTTCCCTATCGACGATTTAGGCATTCGACAAGGTATGATAAAAATGTATGAAGTGGAAGAGACGGGCAAAGATTTGATTAAAAAATTACACGAAATAGCCGAAAATTGGCGACCATATCGCACTATTGCTTGTCGCTACGTGTGGAAATATAAAGATGCGAAGTGAGTTGTGAGATAAAAGATTTAAGAAGTAAGACATAAGATGTTAGAAACCGATGTTTTCATCTCTTACTTCTTATGTCTTACTTCTTAAATCTTTTATCCTCTGTCTTATCTCTTCAAAAAATATATGAAAAGACAAATTGGAACATATCAAGGTGCTGAGAATGAGACGCTCATCATTGCTATTGCAGCTATCCACGGCAACGAGCCCGCGGGGGTGATGGCATTGCGTGAGCTTTTTCAAATGCTTGAAAAAGAGCCATCTGAGAACCCTGATTTTCAATTCAAAGGTCGTTTAGTGGGTATTATTGGCAATATGCAGGCTTTTGAGAAGCGATTGCGTTTTGTTAAAAAAGATTTGAATCGGGAAATTACACCTCAAAATATTGAGCAGCTAAAAGCTACCCCTCAGTATAATCTTGAATTTGAAGATTTAGAACTCCTTGAATTGACCCAATTTATTGAAAAGGAAATTAAGAACTATCAACCTAAAAAGATAATGCTCATTGATTTACACACCACTTCAGCTTCGGGCGGGATTTTTACAATAGTCAATGAAGATAAAGCCTCTTTGGATATTGCTTACCAGCTCCACGCACCCGTTGTGAAAGGTTTTGTAAAAGGGGTCGGAGGCACTACTTTGCATTATTATACAACCGAAAATTTAGGTATTCCTACCATCGCAATGGGTTTTGAGGCAGGACAACACGATGATGTTTTATCGGTTCGGCGTGCTATTGCCTGGCTCATCAATTCTTTTCAAGCGGTAGGTTGTATTAATAGCAATGATGTTGAAAATAAGCACAGCGAAGTATTGAAAAGGTATTCAAAAAAACTACCTAAAGCCGTACAAATCATTGAAAATCATAAGATTGCATCAGACGATAATTTTAAAATGCAACCGGGATACAAAAATTTTCAAGCAGTAAAAAAAGAGGAAATATTGGCTTACGATAAAAATGGAAGTATCAAAAGCCCGTTGGATTGCCTTATTCTGATGCCTCTCTATCAAGCACAAGGCAACGATGGCTTCTTTTTAGTGGAAGAAATATAGAATGCAAAAAAAGGCAACGAATTAAATTCGTTGCCTTTTTTATTTTACGCCTTAAGCAATAATATCTATCACCGTTTTAAGCGCAACAAAAATGGGTTCTCGCCCTTCTTTAGTCACTACACTGTCTTCATCATCTTCGACCAAAGCATCTTCCACGAAAGCCAGTAAATCCTCTTGGTCAGAATCATCGAAAAAGACGGTCATGCGGTCTCGAAAATGTTTTGCCGTGACGTTTTCAAGTAGTTCCCAATTGTGTTCTTCTGCCATTTCAAGGGCATTGGCTTTAGTGGGCTGTAATTCCCCTTTTACTTTTTCAACCGATTTCCAGATGACAATCAATAAATAAAGCATATAATCCAGCTCATCTCGCGTCAAAAGCTCGAAATCTTCGGAAAAAACATAGCCTAAAAGCGCAGGTTGCCTTTTACCGAAATACTCTACTTCCTTCTCAAAATCCGTAGCTTCTAATTGAGCGACAACTGCATCAATAATATTTTCTGATATAAACATATTTTTAGTTGTTGGTTATTGGTGCTTAGTTGTTGGTGCTTAGTGCTTCGCACACGTTATGTGACCAAGCACTAAGCACCAACAACTAAGCACCAATTTATTTCTTTTTAGAATCTATTTTTATACGTTCAT
>JANMYC010001276.1:0-9469 GCA_031381715.1 Saprospiraceae bacterium | reverse complement strand
TATACAAAAGGCAGTTTTTCTTCCACTAACGGATACAAAACAATCAATAGTTACAAAAGGTGATGGTCAAAGTAGCGTAGAGGACAGAATTTCAATGCTTTTAAACAATACTTCAACCAGTTCAGCATCATCCGCCAATATACACATGACCGCTGGTGGTAGCTCAAGTTTGACCGCCTTAACCCACCATGCACCAAACTATTCAGTGGTAAATGGTTATTCAAACTTTGGGCAATTGGCTTCAACTGGTCCAGGTTTAATACTCCAAGCTAAAAATGGCATTCTACGCTTTGAAACTGGTGATAATGGTAATGGCGTTTTTGAAAGAATGCGCATTACGAATGAGGGAAGAGTTGGAATGGGAATTGCAAATCCTGAGGCTTGGTTGTCAATCAATGCAAAAGGAGACGGACTATCAAACGTAGAGGATAGAACATTTTTGAGCCTTAACAATACTTCAACAAGTAGAGCTTCTAATGCTTCATTAAAAATAACAGCTGGTAATGATGGATATTTCACAATATTAAACCATCACTCTTCCACTTATAGTGTGGTTAACAATGCTGATACTTATGGTCAGTTATGGAATTCAGGAAAAGGTTTGATTATCAGAGCTTCACCTACCTCGGCACAAACTAATCAAAACGGAGTAATAAAATTTCTAACAGGATACAATCCTGCAGACATACTTGATAATTATTTGAGTTACGAAAGAATGAGAATTACAAGTGAAGGTAAAATTGGTATTGGTACCAACGCTCCTTCGGCTCAGTTTCATACGACATCTTCGGTAAGATTAGCAGGTTTAACTCAGAACAACCAATTGACTCAAATCGTATCAATGGATGCCCAAGGAAATTTGGCTTGGCGAGACGCTTCTACTTTAACAAGTTCTGGAAGTGGCTCTGGTTGGGGTTTAAACGGAAACGCATTATCAGGAAGTGAATCAATTGGTTCGAGTAACAGTCAACCACTTATTTTTAAGACGAATAATACGGAAAAAATACGTATTACTGAGGGGGGTAGAGTTGGAATGGGTACAACCGCACCTAAAGGTTGGCTTTCAGTTGAAGCTAAAGGCGATGGTTTAAGTAGTGTTGAAGATAGAATTTTATTCTCAATTAATAATACATCCTCTTCTAATGCCTCTATTGCAGCTGCTCATTTTACAGCAGGTGGTACATCTACAATTACTGCACTTGCTCATTTATCACCAACTTATTCTGTTGTACCAGGTTATGCTGATTATGGACAACTCGTCTCGACAGGTCCAGGTCTGACGATACAAGCACGTACTGGTGTTTTAAGATTTGAAACAGGCGTGAGAAGTGACGGTGGGGTCATTGAGCGTCTTCGTATATCAAATGATGGCAATATTGGTATTGGCACTACACTGCCAAAATCAAAAGTTCAAGTAACAGGTGGTGATGTATATATAAGCGACATAACTAAAGGAGTAATTATGAAATCTCCCAATGGCAACTGTTTTAGAATAACTGTAGCTGATAATGGAACGTTAGTCACAACTGCTATTACTTGCCCGAATTAAAGAAAAATCACATACAAAAGTATCAAAGTGCTATTCTCTGCGTATAACGGAGAATAGCACTTTTTTTATTTGAATACATAAATATTGAATTATCTTTGCCGGCGTTCCGATGCTTAAAAAATATCATTTAAACTGTACATAATTATGGGTATTCCTAAGATTTTAAAGAAAATATTACCTCAAAACTGGCTTTATGATTTAGAATTAAAAAGACAGCACAAAATAATGATTGGTATTACAGAAGAAGAATGGCGTGCCACTGGTTGCCACGGTGCCGCTCCTTCTACTGTAAAATGGGCGACAATGAAAGAGTACAGTGAAAAATACGGTGCCACTCGTTTTGTGGAAACAGGAACTTTCATGGGTGATACTTCTTTTAAAATGAAAGATATTTTCAAGCAAGTAGATACCATCGAATTGGACGAAAAATTAGCTCAAAAAGCACAAGCCCGTTTCGCTGATTTCAAAAATGTAAAGGTATGGGTAGGTGACAGCGGTGAAAAAATAGGTGATATACTGAGGGGTATCCCTTCTGATACGATTTGCTTGTTTTGGCTCGATGGACACTTTTCAGGAGGAATAACTGCAAAAGCAGATTTGAATACACCCGTTTCAAAGGAGTTAGAAAAAGTATTAAAACATAATAAAAATCATGTCATTTTGATTGATGACGCGCGTTTGTTTTACAGTGGCGAAGAAGATTATCCGCCATTTGAAGAGCTTGAAAAACAAATTAAAATATATAACCCGACCGCTAAAATTGAGGTAATAGACGATATTATACGCGTTACTTCATTCTGATATTTATAAGTTATGAAAGTATTAGCCTTTATTATAAAACCGTTTTTAAACATAGTCGCTTGGTTTCTAAAATTAAGCCGACACAATATTTATTATTTAGTAAGTGGTCCTTTACGCAATGAAATACAAGAAGTGAGTTTCTATGTTTTTGCTTATCAACACATTGATGCCGCTATCTCGATTGCCCAATCTCTAAATAATGTTAAAGGAAATACTATTTTAGATGTTGGTGGTGGTCAAGCTACAACGGCTGAAATATTTCAAAAAGCATACCCAAATCATAAAATTTATATCTTTGAACCAATTCAATCTAATGCCCAAATTATTGCAAAAACTGCCATTCAATACTCAAATTGGAATTTAATAACCAAAGCTGCGGGTAGCCAAATTGGGACTTCTCAAATAAATATTGCTCAAAGAGTTACAGCTTCTTCGCTTTTAGAGTTGGATACCAACATCCTTGGAGAAGGAACTTATAAGGATGTTTTAGCTTTTAAAAACACGGAAGCAATCTCTTTAACAACGCTTGATTCCGAAATTTCATCGGATGCCATTATTGATGTACTCAAAATGGATGTTCAAGGATACGAACTTGAAGTTTTGAAGGGGGCTTCCTCAACGATTGCTCGTACAAAAGTGATTGTTTTTGAGGTCAATAATCATCAAGGTTTCAAAAATGCCCCTACCTACTACAATATTGATTCATTTTTAAGATTGCATAATTTCGTTCTCTATGATATGTACCCTAATCATAGAGAAAATGGAAAATTAATGGATTGGGATTCCATTTATGTCAATCAGAAGTTCCTAAACTAATGAGATGAAAATCGCTATCATAGAAATTGCACAATTCGGTCATTATACCTACGTAGAAAGTATAGCGGATATTTATTCCTCTATTCCCGAAAATGAAGTTGTTATTTTCACGGATGAAAAAGGGGCTAAACAATTCCCTCTTTTGAACGCTAAAAATATCAGCATCGTTAAAAAAGATGCCGAAATGAGTTATCTCGATTTTTTATCTACTATAAAATCATTTGAAAAAGTCATTTTTGTAACCCTCGAACCCAATTACAAATCCGCTTTTCAATTGGCTAAAGCCTTTGTGAATGTCCAATTTAATTGTCCCATCTACTTCGTCATTCATAATATAGATTTTTGGTTTCAACAGAGTTTAACGGACAAAATTCGCAATTCAATGTACCAACTAAAAAGCTTCAATGACTTCGTATATCGCCTAAAAGTGTATTTTTATTATGCTTTTATCAATAAAAAAATCATTCAAAAAGTCAAAAAATCTGGAGGGAGTTTTATTGTAATAAGCGAGGTTGTTGCAAATGAATTATCTAAGCACATTGATAAAAAATCGATAAAAACTATCCATTTTTCTGTTTTTAATAATCGTTTAAAGGATAAAAGCGGCGAGAATACCTCCATTAGAATTTGTATTCCAGGTTATGTCTCAGCCGTTAGGAGAGATTATTTCTCCATTTTTAAAATGTTAGAAAGTTTTACTGACGTGTTAAAATATCACGTAGAAATTGATTTCTTAGGAGGTATTGCTTCACAAGAAGGCGGTGATAAAATTGTTGAAAAAGCTAAAGAATTGATCGCATTAGACTATAAAATTCATATTTATAACAAACCGTTAGTCAATATCGAAGAATTTGATTTAAATCTGTCAAAAGCTGACTTAGTGCTGGGCAATTTACATCTGAACCAAGGCGTTAATAGCAGTTATGGAAAAACTAAAGATTCAGGGCTGATTTTCACCATGATAAAAGCCGCCAAACCGGGTTTAATGCCCAAAGGATATAATTTTGATGCGGCTTTAAAAACTTCCATTTTACAATTTGAAAATTATGAGGAAGTTCAAAAAATGTTGATACATTTGCGGGAAAATCCGTCAGAATTAATGGATTTAAAACTGAAAGCACGGGAAAATTCATTGAAATATACCCCCCTCAGTATTTACAACAAAATAGAAGGTACTAACTCTTTTTAAATAAAATAAAACATTGACTTTCAATTAAAAATGGATTATCAAAATATCGCAATTAGTAATGAGGATGGAATCATCATATTGACCATCAGCCGTGAAAAAGCGCTGAATGCCTTGAATCAGCAGACAATGCAAGAGATAAAATCATTTTTTGAAAAGGATTTTGAAAATTATCCTGATTTAAAAGGTGTTATTATCACAGGCGCGGGTCCTAAAGCTTTTGTGGCGGGGGCTGATATTACTGAATTTATCGGTTTACAAAACACGGGCGAGCAAATGGCTCAACGGGGTCAAGATATTTTTTTATTGATTGAAACTTTTCACAAGCCCGTCATTGCCGCTGTGAACGGTTTTGCGCTCGGTGGTGGTTGCGAATTGTGCATGGCTTGCCATATCCGCATCGCTTCACCCAACGCCCGATTTGGTCAGCCAGAAGTTAATTTGGGTATTATCCCAGGTTATGGCGGTACTCAACGTTTGGTTCAGTTCGTCGGGAAAGGCAAAGCTTTGGAATTGATGATGACAGGTGATATGATTGATGCCACTGAAGCTTACCGCTTAAGATTGGTCAATCACATCGTTGATGAAGGCCAAACTGTAGCAAAAGCTAAGGAAATTATTGAAAAGATTGCTTTAAAAGCACCTTTGTCCATTCAAAAAGTTATAGAATGTGTCAACGCATTTTATGACCCAGGTGGAGATGCAGGCTTTTTCCGTGAAGTAGTTGAATTCGGTAAAACCTCAAAATCAGAGGATTTCAAGGAAGGCGCCAATGCGTTTATTGAAAAACGCAAGGCTAATTTCATTGGAAAATAGGCAAATTAGGTTTTAATTACATAAAAAAAACGGTTGGAAGATTTACATTTCAAAAAGAGATGTATGACTTTCAACCGTTCTTTTTACCTTAAAAATCAAAATTTAGTTTGATTTGCTTTCTCCTTGTGGCTTTGATGAATTATCTGATTTGGCTTTTCCTTTAGACTTCTGGTCTTCCATTTTACCTTTTTTCTCACCCATTTCACTTTTTTTCTCATCACGTTTTGCGCGCATAGCCGTCCATTTTGCAAATTGGTCAGCATTCATCACTGTTTTAACATCAGCTTCATATTTGCTTTTCAAGGCATCTTTTTGAGCTTTTTTCGCATCAGCCGAAAGGGTTTTATCCGATTCTAATTTCTGCATAGCACTTTTTTGAGCTTCATTGAGTGCTTTGAATTTCGTTTCCTGCTCGGCTGACAAGCCAAGGTTGCCACCCATTGGCGCTTTACCTTCAACTTTACCTTTCATTTCTTTACCTTGTTCCTTCGCTTTTACTGGTGCGGTTGCAGGTGCATCTTGAGCAAAAGAAGCAGTAGCTAAAGCCAACATAGTAGAGAACACTAAAATTACTTTTTTCATAATACTGAGTTTTACTTTTTAAAAAATGTGTGAAAATCTATGCTTTTCGAAAGCAATTATTGAACATCAAAAGTAAGGTTTAATATTCAAGCTTTATTTTATTTAGCATTTCTTTAGCATTTATTTAACTTTAGTGTAAAGTCTAAATACTTCATAATCAATAATTTAGATATTAAATTTTATGCTAAATACTGAGGGGGTATATTAAAATCTTCTTTTTAACCAATAAAAAATCCCGAAAGCTGAGCCCTCGGGATTTTTTAATTATAGAATAGATTTGATTATTTTTTACTCTTCGGCGCCGGCTTCGTCTCAGCTGCTTTTGCACTTTGTTGGGCTTGCATAGCCTCTTGTATTTTCTGACGGAACGCACTCGGCTTTTTAGGATTCTTCTTATAAGCGTGCAAAGCTTCCCGTATTTTATCGTGGTCAATGATGTAGTTTTTAGTCACAACTGTTTGACCAATATTTAAAATATTTGAGAACAACATGTACAAACTCAAGCCCGCCGCATAGCTATTGAACATCACGGTAAATAATATAGGCGTGAAATATTGTAATTGCTGCATCATAGCCGGTTGACCAGTCATATCCACATCTTTCATCGAATACCACGTGAAAACAATCAACGATGCACCCCATAACAGGGCGAATAAACTGATATGTGCACCGTACAATGGAATGCTGAAAGGTAATTTTATAAACTCCTCAAAACCAGTCAAATCCGTTGCCCATAAAAAGCCTTTTTGTCGAAAATCTATGGAGGCGGGAAAGAAGCGGAACAGTGCCATCCAGATAGGCATTTGAAGCAAAGTTGGCATACAACCACCCAACGGATTGACCCCAAACTCTTGATAAAGCTTCATTTGCTCCATCTGTACTTTTTGAGGGTCGTCCTTGAATTTTGCCTTCATTTTCTCAATTTCAGGCTTCAAAGAAGTGGTTTTAGCTTGTGAAGTCAACATTTTATAACTTAACGGGTATAAAGCGGCTTTCACAATAAGCGTTAACAATAAAATACAAACCGCCACATTGCCAAAAATGCTGTGCAAAAAGTCAAATATAGGACGAATAATCCAACGATTAATTGTTCCTAAAATAGAACCACCATAATCGACAATATCTTGTAATTTAGCGTCGTATTTTTTAAGAATTGTATAGTCATTGGGTCCTACATAAAGCTTAATTTTAGCATTCACTTCACCATTTTCAGTCGGAATTTCTAATAGCGAAACCGTCTTTTTTAAATCACTGCTGGTTGCATCAAAAGCTTGACTACCCACTAAAGCTGATTTGAAACCACCACTTTTTGACATGATGACAGTGCTAAAAAACTGGTTACTATGCGCTACCCATTGAACCGGTTTTGTATTAAGTTCTTTTTTATTTTCACCCGTTGCGGAAAGAAAATCCGGGGTTTGGTCATTTTCACGGTAACGCAAATACGAATAAGAGCTCTCATAATTGACGTTTTTCTCCAATTTATCCAGATAATCCTCAACGTTCAATTGAACTGATTTAGCACTTGGATTCAAAACTGAGCCCAAGCCTTTCATTTGCACATCATAATCAATATCATAACCGTTTCCAATGACATATTTTTGCTCAATAAAAGTTTCAGCATCAGCCGCCGCTCTGAACACGATTGTATTACCAGATACTGAGGGGGTAAAAAATAGTTCGTCCGTGGAAATTTTACCTTTAGCTGTTGCTGTAGGCATTATTATTTCAAATCTATTTTTAATGTCTTCTAAAAGGCGAAGTGGTTCTTTATGTTCAACTTTATTAGAGTCTTCATAAATTTTGAAATGTTCCTTCAATAAAACATCTTTTATCCGACCTCCTTTATTGGTAAAAGTTACTTTAAAAACATCATTTTCGAGCGTATTTGTTTGCACTTGGCCCGCTGTCAAAGGGGCGAAATTGCCATAATCTCCCTGTAATTGTTTTCTAACATTTGAATCTGGAGCAGCAACAGATTGTGCAGCCGGATTAACTTGAGCAATGTTTTTAAGACTATCAGTGATGCGTTGAGCCAATGCCGTTGAATCTTGAATTCTCTTATTCTCAGCAACTTGTGAAGCCGATGGTGCAGCAAAATACTGCCAGCCAAACAAAATTACCATAATCAACATCATGCCTATCATGGCATTTTTACTATCTGGATTCATTTATATTGAAATTTTAATAAAAATATCTGAATAACTGCGCTTTTCTAAAAAGCGGTGCAAATGTACAAAATGTAAAAGAAAAACCGTCTGAAAGTTATATAGTTGTGCTAAAATAACCAATATTTTCTTTTTGAGGTCGGCTCTCAAAATTTTTGAAAATTCTACGCTGCGCTCGCATTTTCAAAGATTTTAAGCCCGACAGAAAATATCGCCTGCCTGCCGGTAGGCAGGTTTATTTTTCACGGCTACTTAACTTTCAGACGGTTGAGATATTTTTTTATTTCATTTTAGCCCAATTAATGTCGTACATGGATGTAAAAACAGAATCTGGTATTTCTTTGTAAACGCCCATGGGCGTCATTGAGCGTCCATCACCTCTATTGGTGGAGAGTAAAATATTGCCCAAAGGTCGGTAATCAGCCCATGGAGTGCTCATACGCGGTTTTTCATCCGTCGATTTAGAGAAAAAATCCCATTGGGTGACCATATGGCTTGAAGGATTGACATACACCCAATAGCGGTTATCTGGCGTATCTCCCACTGATTTGAAAGAAAGTTCTAAAACATCACATTCAGCATTGATAAAATTATTCTTTTTACCTGCATACTTCAATGTCACACCACTATCTTTTAATTTAAAAGGCATAACTAACCAATAAGAATCATTGATCCAAGCTGATTTAGCTCTTCCAAGATATTTTTTTAAAGAATCGGGATTGGTCATTTCTTGACCGTCTTTCCAAACTTTACCCGTCATATCTTTCAAATTCAGGCGCACTTTCAGGGCTTGATTAAGATAATCAACCCGTACACGCTCATTCCATTTATCCCAAATCCAAGTTCTATTATTAAAAAAAGTCCAACGGATGTAGCGGGTCATATCCCACGCGTAGCGGCCTCCAGCGGCTTTCATCACTTCATCAGCAATGGCAATGGCTTTTGCATCCGACCCCTCAGTATCGAAGCCCACTGCAGGCGTATTGGGCACATCTTTATTCACAAATTTTTGAGAAGTCTGACAAGCGATAACGCTCAACAGAATGGCACAGGCAAGTAGTAATTTATTCATAGTTAAATTTTATTGACACTCTTTGATTTGATATTCGTTCGTATATTTTTATTCTAAAGGAGCGTCTATTGGCTCCCAAAGTTCAATTTTGTTGCCTTCTGGGTCGAGTATCCAACCGAATTTTCCATATTCATACTCTTGCATTTCACCGACAACTGTTACGCCCTCCCCCCTCAGTATTTCGAGCAATTTTTCGAGATTTTCAACTCTGAAGTTAAGCATAAAAGGGCTATTGCTCGGTGCAAGATACTCTGTATTTTTAGGAAACAAACTAAATTCTGTCCTACCAATTTGGTCAGGATTATCTCTTTCACGCCATTTAAAAGTTGACCAAGAGTTTTTACCAAAACTCAAACCCAGATGTTGGTCATACCAACTCGTTAATTCCTTTGGGTTTTCAGATTTAAAAAATACCCCACCTAAGCCAGTAACTCGTTTCATGGTAAGTAATTTTTATATTTTCAACTTTAAAAATCAAA
>JANMYC010001248.1:0-2606 GCA_031381715.1 Saprospiraceae bacterium | reverse complement strand
CTATCTTCATTTAATAAAAGTATTGCGACGTTCTGCCCAACGCCCTTTTTTAACGGAAGATACTAATGAATCAACTCCTTTTTGAGTTGCTTGGCTTTTACCCGCAATTTGCTTGAAAGTCAAATAGTCAATCAATTGTTGGATATCATCTACGTTCATTGAAGAAGATACTCTAATAATAATTTCATCTACGGTTCTTTCGATAGTCATTGTTTATGATTTTTTACAAAAATATAGCTTTTTAATCAAACATAAAAGAATTTCATGGAAATAACGGTCAACACATACGGAGCATATCTTCATGTAAAAGATGATATGTTTGAAGTGCGCATAAAAGATGTAGCCGCTCCAACGGGCGTGAGGACAGAACAACGCGCCGCGCATAAAGTGCGCACCATCATATTGGCTCAAGGTACAATGTTGAGTACTGCTGCCGTCAAATTGGCTTTGAAAAATAATATTAATATTGTTTTTATCGAAAATGATGGTTTCCCCATTGGTCGGGTGTGGCACGGTAAATTGGGCTCTACTACCAAAATCCGTAAACGACAGCTCGAAACCTCACTCAATACTGAGGGGGTCAAATTTGTGAAATCATGGATTACACAGAAGGTGGATAATCAAAGGGATTTTATCCAGGATTTGAAAAAACACCGCCCACAACACGCCGATTTTTTAAACGATAAATTACAGAAATTGGAGGCTTTGATTATTTCTATTCAAAGTCTGGAGGGGACGAAAATATCGGATATTGCGGATACACTGAGGGGGTTGGAAGGCACTGCGGGGCGTTTGTTTTTTGAAACGCAGAGTTACGTTTTACCCTCTGAACACCAATTCAAGGGGCGCAGCAGCCGACCTGCACAGGATGGTTACAATGCTTTTTTAAATTATTGCTATGGTTTTCTGTATCGTCGGGTCGAAAAATCATTGATTATAGCGGGTATTGACCCTTACGTGGGCTTTTTTCACCGCGATGATTACAACCAAAAATCAATGGTTTTTGATTTCATTGAGCCTTATCGCATTTGGGCGGATACGGCTGTTTTTCGGCTTTTTTCAGCAAAAAAAGTCAATAAAAGCCATTTTGAGGAACTTGCAAATGGTATTTCACTCAATAAAGAAGGCAAAGCATTGGCTGCCGAACACTTCGCTAATTACTTGGATGAGGACAAAATTCGCCATAAAAATCGCAATGAAACCCGTGGCAATGCCCTGCAAAGTGATTGCCATAGTTTTGCTAATGCGCTTTTGGAGCGGGCGCCGAGTGAGGAGGAGGATGCTCAATTTTAGTTTTAATTTGAATTTGAATCAGGATTTTAAGGATTAAAATGATGTTAAGGACACGTCTAATTTTTCACTATTCATTTTTCACTCAACTATGATAACTTGGATTCTTTACGATATTGAAAATGATAAAGCGAGGACTAAGATTGCTAAACATTGTAAGCAATCGGGGCTTTTTCGAGTACAATTGTCTTGTTTTTTGGGTGAAATAGATGCTCAAATGCTCGATACTTTGAAACTCCAAATTGAGAGCCTCATTAATGAAGATGTAGATAAGGTTTATATTTTTCCGATGAATAAAGGAGAATTGCAACAATCCGTATTGATGGGTCAAGCTTTTGATAAAAAAATGGTCACAGACAAGATTAAAATGCTATTTCTTTAGTGTATCGTGTTTAGTTTTTAGTGTTTTGATCAAAACAGTAGTGTCCTGTTTCTAAATACTATAAACTGAACACCAAAAACTGTAAAACAATGAATTTAACGCCTTCACATATCATCGAATATCTGTATTGCCCACGTTTCACGTATTATGAATATGTGTTGGCAATTCCTCAATATGAGGAGAAAAACTATAAAGTTCAACGGGGTCGTGAACTACACGATAGGAAATTGGAAGAAAATAAAGATTATCTTCGGCGACGCATTGGGGCAGTTGAAAAGCACCTCGACCAATATTTAACCAACGACTTACTGAGGGGTCGGGTGGATGAAGTTTTGACACTATCGGATGGCACGATGACGCCATTGGATTACAAATTTGCGGAATGGAAAGATAAGGTATATGAAACATATCAAACACAACTTTTCTGCTACGCTTGGCTGATTGAAGAGAACTTTGGTAAACCTGTTACAAAAGGTTATTTAGTTTATACCCGTTCAAAAAACAAATTGGTAGAAGTGGAAATTTCGACTGAAAGTAAGTTGATGGTGAAGCAAGCTGCTAAAGCCATATTTGATATTATCAACGATAACAAATTTCCGAAAGCCACGAAGTATAAAAAACGCTGTCAAGGCTGTACATATAGAAATATTTGTCCTAAATAGTCTTGTTATTGGTATAATTTCGTAATTTAGCGTAGTATTAAGATAAACCCGTTTGGGTGGTTATTCCGCCCGATAATTTATTTTAAAAAAGTTAAAAACGATGCCTAAGTTATTGAAAAACAAAGAGTTATGCTTTCGGAAAAAGGGCAAAAAGTGTCCTAAAAAGTTCATTGACCTGCTAAATTTAGAAGAAAATAAGGTTGAGCAAAATAGATATAAGTATTTGATTTTAAACGACTTACAAAGCTCGACGGCTTCGTAGGTATTCCATT
>JANMYC010001230.1:0-6205 GCA_031381715.1 Saprospiraceae bacterium | reverse complement strand
TATCGGACCTATCAAAGGCTTCGGTGTGGTATTGGCAATCGGTGTTGTTTTCACCCTTTTCACAGCTATTTTAGTAAGCCGTTTGATGGTTGATTATTGGACTGGTAAAGGAAAAGATATTCGTTTTTTCGCAAAATTCAGCGAAGGTGCATTCAAAGGCATCAATTGGGACTGGATGGTTTTGCGTAAAAAAGCATATTTATTCTCTACTGCTATCATTTTAGCGGGTGTAGTAAGTTTCTTTACTCGCGGTTTTGAATTAGGTGTTGACTTTAAAGGTGGTTATAAATTTGAGGTTGCAGCTGACCAAAAAATTAGCATCGACCAAATGCGTGACGCGCTAACTAAGTCATTTGAAGGTCAATCTACAATTGTAAAAGCAGTCAATACAGATAACACTTATGATATCACAACATCTTATCTTATTACTGAAAAAGGAGAGGGTGTTCAAGAAAAAGTGACTCAGAAGCTATTTGAAGGTATTAATAGCCTTTCTGGTGGAAAGTTAGATTATGAAAAATTCAAAAATCATGATGTAAACGCTACCCATATCAAATCTTCAGTAAAAGTAGGACCCACTGTAGCGGATGATATCAAATCAAGTTCAATTTGGACGACGTTCTTTGGTATCCTCATTATTGGTATTTATATTTTATTCCGTTTCAGCCGTTGGCAATATGCATTAGGTATCGTTATTGCGGCAGTGCATGACGTACTCATTACGTGTTCGATTTTCACTCTTTTCCATGGCTTGGTGCCTTGGAGTATGGAAATTAACCAAGACTTCATTGCAGCGTTATTGACTATTGTGGGTTACTCTATCAATGACACGGTTATCGTTTATGACCGTATCCGTGAATACATGCGTAAATACACCCAAAAGCCAATGGCTCAAGTTATCAATGACGGTATTAACTCTACATTAAGCCGTACTATCATCACATCTTTGACAGTTTTAATGGTAACATTCATTCTATTCATCGTAGGTGGTGCAGGTATCAAAGGCTTCGCATTTGCTTTATTTGTAGGTTTATTGGCGGGTACTTATTCATCAATTTTTGTTGCGGCTCCAGTAATGATGGACTTCTCCAAAAATCTTGATTTATCTGAATATCAGTCAACAACAACTGAGACAGATACCAAAAAGAAGACTTTAAAAGAGAAAGTATAAGATAAGGGACAAAGTAAAAAATAAACTACCCAAATTGGCTATTATATTTTCTTTAATCAAGGCAAATTTTTTGAGAAATAGTGAACTATTTTAAAGAAATTTAATCCCGAGTACTCGGGAAGTAAAGGAAATAGAATTGTTAAGTTGGGTAGTTTATTTTTTACTTTGTCCCTAACTCTTTAATTTAAAATACTGCTCCCTTTCAGCTATCAAATCTGAAAGGGAGTTTTTTTTATAGTTAAAATGGAGTTTTTTAACTTTTGATTTTTTATTATTTTAAAATAAATTATTTGTTATAGTCGTTCTGCTAAGGAATATCTATTTAAACCATAAAAACACGCATAAAGGACATCTATTTTTCTGAAAACGTTAAGGACACCACCCAATGAATCTACAACCAAAGCATATCCTTTTACCCGCTCGACTTAGATTTTCAAAGCAATATCTATTAAAACGTATTCTGTGGCGATGGCTTATACCCCTCAGTATTTTAGGCTTTTTTATGCCTAATTTATCCGCTCAGACTGTATTGATAAATGGCTCAAATGCTATTTGTCAAGGAGATTCTGCAACGCTGACGGCGGTTGGTGGTTATTCAAGCTATCTGTGGTCAACTGGAGCTACCACTCAATCAATTAGAGTAGGCTCTGCCAATACCTACTCAATAACGGTAACGGATACTCAAAACAGGACTTTTAATGATTCTAAAACATTGACTGTCAATCCTTTACCCAATCCGTTTATCTCTGGTGTACCTTACGTATGTAACGGTCGCTCAACTTCGCTTGTGGTACAAGGTGATTATAGAGCCGTTCAATGGTCAACTGGCGAGCGAACGAATACCATTATGGCAAATTCGCCCGCTACTTTTACCGCTACTGTAACCGACTATAATGCCTGCGTAGGAAATGCATCTATAACAGTGCGCGATGGTTCAAAATCGTATAATACTTTACCCGATACCATTAAATTATGCCAAGGCGATAGTTCATTATTGGATGCGACCACAACCGCTGCAATTTCATATTATTGGAATACCGATGATACAACAGCTACTCTTTGGGTGAGTGACTCAGGTAGGTACAATGTCATTGTTTCCACGGGTCAATGCGTGAGTTATGATACGGTTAGGGTTCTTTTATTACCGCCGCCGATTGTGAATTTGGGCATCGATACGGCCATTTGCAAAGGTGATACTATGATTTTAAGAGCGGAGAAATCGCCTTTATACACTTATAAATGGTCGGATGGGTCTGCTCAGCCGATTTTAGAAGTTAAAAATGAGAATATATACAGTGTTGAAGTGACTTTCGGAAATTGTCGAGCCTCAGATACTATTGACGTCGCAATTTTTGATAAAAAACAAGGTTTGGTTTTAGATACTGTCGTCTGTACCCCTCAGTACAGGATAGATGGAAAGCTGCGAGGAGCTAAAATTTATAAATGGAATCTCGGTAGCACAGACTCTACGCAAGTGGTTTCCAAATCGGGTGTTTATAATTTACTCGCCAATAATAAGAAGTGTTTTGTCAATCAAAATTTTAATATTCGTTTTAAAAAAACGCCTGTTGTTGAATTAGGAAAGGATTCTATTGTGTGTACTGAATTGAGTAACAAATCTGTTTTGTTGGTAAGTGGACCTAAAGATGAATCAAGTTATATCTGGCAAGATAATTCTACAATGAATACTTTACAAGCCAAGGCTTCTGGTATTTATACCGTAGTTGCTAAGAATGAGTGCGGAGAAACCTCCGATGCTGTGAAAATAGATTTCAAAAATTGCTACGATATTTTTATCCCCTCAGTATTTTCACCAAATGATGATGGCGTGAATGAAAAGTTTCAGTTATTTCCATCCGAAAACGTGGCTAAATTCAATCAATTCAGCATTTTTGATAGGTGGGGCAATGTCGTATTTACGGCTTCAGAATTTAATCAAAATGAAGTTGAAAAATATACTTGGGATGGCCGTTTTAATGGAAAACTTTTACCACCCGATGTTTTTGTTTATTTCGTAGAATTTACGACCACTGATGGCAAAATTTTAATGAAAAAAGGAGATGTAACTTTGATGAGATAAATAATTGATATTGAGATATTGAGATATTGAGATATTGAGATATTGAGATATTGAGATATTGAGATATTATGCTTAAATATCTTAATATCCTAATATCCTAATATCCTAATATCCTAATATCCTAATATCCTAATATCCTAATATCCTAATATCCTAATATCCTAATATCCTAATATCCTAATATCCTAATATCCCAATATCCTAATATCCTAATATCCCAATATCCCAATATCCCAATACCAACAAAAAATAAACCGCAACACAATTAAAGCTGTGCTGCGGTTTGATTTTAAGGATTTTAGATGAAGTCAAAGTATTGACTATTTTTGATTGACCCATATTCTAATATCACAGTTTAATTGTGATATATTCAGAATCAGCACCTGTGTTCACTTCTACGAAATAAACACCTTTAGGCAATTTACTCAAATCGTAACGTTTAGCGTAAGTTTTAGGAGCAAAAGTATCCTGAAATGCTTCAGTACCTTGGTTGTCCAAGATTTTGACGGTAACGGAGCTGTATTCTGTTGAAAATACTCTTACATCCATTGTGTTCTCTTTCAACTTTACTTGAGGCAACATCGTCAATTCACGCGTTTTTTCGTCAATCGTGATAGCATCAAAATTCAAAGCGAAAGGTTGTACCATTTTTGCTCGGTTCTTGAATACCACCAAGTTGTAGTTTCCAATTGGAAGCTGACGCAAATCATAACGCTTCACAATCTCGTTTTTCTGGATAAGGTCAGAATGTAACACGACCCCATCAGTACTTTCAATTTTTACTTCTACTACCTCATCAGTCGCCTTAGAAACATTGACGTTAAGGGTTCTATTAACTGAAGAAACTTTTACAGTTGCTAATTCCTCGGCTACTGTAGTTGCAGTTAATGATGTAGTGAAGATGGCCGTAGCCAATGACAGAATGAAAAACACTTTTGTTTTCATAATTAAAAAATTTTGTTAAATAATCGGGTGATTTAAATACTTAAATTTGCCAAAAGGTATTTATTTTAAAAAATCCCTTATTGAAAAACTTAATGCAAAGGTAGCAGCACTTTCTCCAAACATGAAAGGCTTTGCTCTATACACATCTGAATTTGGATGATTCATAAAAAAAAGGGAGACTCTGAAAAATATTTATCATCAAAATGCCACTCAAACCAATTTTAATTCTTAAATACTTAGTGTTAAATTTACACTTTTATCTTTTCAACACTTTTAAAAACCCGAATAAGTCAATTTATTAAAATAAAAATGCCAATCTGTTAAAACTTTATAATTGTTCATAATAACTTTGAGCATTAAAAAAATAGGTCTGTGACAATTTATGTGGTAAAATACTGAGGGGGTGGGTGTCCGACGCTTTAAAAAGGTCTGACACCTAAAAAGCTTCAAATTATTAATACCACCACAAAAATTGTCACAGAACGAAAAAATGATCTAAATAAAATTTTTAAAACCCTACATAAAAGTTCTTAAGCCACGAATTAACGAATTTCACTAAACTATGTGTTGACATATTGAAGCTAATTTCACTAATTGAATTGCCCTTAAGGGCAATTTCGTATAATTCGATAAAATTTTCGACGTCTAATTTGGTGAAATTCGTTAATTCGTGGCTCAAAAAAAATTATGTAGTGTTTCAAAAATAAAATATCGATTATTTTTTGTTTCACGCCTTATCCCAACCACTCAGTACAACAATCATCAGTAGAAATTAGAAAAACCTTAATGTATGTTATATCACCTTTTTGAATGGCTAAATCAATATTACGATATTCCCGGAGCGGGCTTGATGAAATATGTATCATTCCGTGCTGGCATGGCAATTATGCTTTCATTGGTTATTGCCCTTGTGTTCGGTAGAAGAATCGTTCAGTTTTTGAGAAATCTCCAAATTGGTGAAACCGTTCGTGATTTAGGCTTAGAGGGGCAAAAGCAAAAACAAGGTACACCAACCATGGGCGGCGTGATTATCATCATGGCAATCATCATCCCCACGCTGTTATTTTGCCGTTTAGATAATATATATGTAGTCATTATGCTTTTGGCAACATCATGGATGGGTATAGTTGGCTTTTTAGATGACTACATTAAGGTGTTTAAAAAGAATAAAAAGGGACTACCGGGCATTTTTAAAGTTATTGGACAAATTACTTTAGGTTTAGTTATTTCTCTTTTAATCTTAAAAAGTGATGATGTAGTAGTGCGAATGGA
Organism: Saprospiraceae bacterium; assembly: GCA_031381715.1. Taxonomy (GTDB): domain Bacteria; phylum Bacteroidota; class Bacteroidia; order Chitinophagales; family Saprospiraceae; genus JAAFJT01. Next base: position 737 of record JANMYC010001230.1, on the reverse strand, counting down.
TAGAAAAACGGCTGAGCTCAATCAATATCCCATCGTGAAAACGATATATACGCCCGATTCACGCAAAGGTGGTCGCCTCAAAGAGATGGTATATGTGAAAGCTCCTTTGACGAACGTTCCTTTCTATAAAAATAACGAATTGGATTACTCCAAATTCCTAAAGCCCATCATAGGTGAGGAAGCGAGTAAAAATATGACGACAATCGTCTATATCATCTTAGTTATACTCATCGTCACTTCGGTCTCCAATGCGGCGAATCTGACGGACGGTATTGACGGATTGGCGGCAGGGGTCAGTGCGATAATAGGTGCTACACTCGCCTTACTGGCTTATGCCACAGGCAACTCGATTTTTTCGGAATATCTCAATATTTTATTCATTCCCAATTCCTCAGAGTTGGTGATATTTGGAGCGGTCTTTTTTGCCGCTTGTATTGGCTTTTTATGGTATAATGCTTACCCCGCCCAAGTTTTCATGGGTGATACGGGTAGTTTGATGCTGGGTAGTGTGATAGCAGTTTTTTCACTTTTAATCCGTAAAGAACTTTTAATACCTATACTATGTGGCATTTTCGTCGTCGAAAACCTCTCAGTGATGCTACAAGTTGGCTATTTTAAATATACCAAAAAGCGGTATGGCGAAGGGCGTCGCATATTATTAATGTCGCCTTTGCACCACCATTTTCAGAAAAAAGGTATTCCCGAAGCAAAATTGGTTACACGGTTTTGGATTGTGG
>JANMYC010001225.1:0-1714 GCA_031381715.1 Saprospiraceae bacterium | reverse complement strand
ATTTGAAAACGGTTATTGCTACTTTCGGAACGACTTCGGATGCTTTATTGGATGTGGTAAACGGCACTTTTAATCCTACTGGTAAAATGCCTTTTTCAACACCAGTTTCAAGGCAAGCAGTTTTAGAAAATCAAAGCGATGTACCTGGTTTTATGAAACAGAAAGGATATGCATTATTCAAATTTGGGGACGGCTTGAATTATTGACCCCTCAGTATAAATGAAAAATTAGTAAAAGATATGGATTTTTTAGAGCAAACATGGCGTTGGTTTGGACCCAAAGACCCAATTAGTTTTCAAGATATTCGTCAAGCTGGAGCTACGGGTATTGTATCCGCCTTGCATCATGTGCCTAATGGTGAGATTTGGACTCAAAAAGAGATTCAAAAGCGGAAAGATTTTATTGAAAAAGGGCAATTGAGCTGGTCGGTGATTGAAAGTATTCCTGTGCACGAAGATATCAAACGGCGGTCAGGCAATTTTAAAAAGTATATTGATAATTATAAAACCTCTTTGCGCAATGCAGCAGCGTGTGGAATTCCTACGGTGTGCTATAATTTTATGCCCGTATTGGATTGGACGCGTACGGATTTAGCTTTTATAGTTGAAGATGGTTCAGAGGCTTTGAGGTTTGATATGGTGGAAATTGCGGCTTTCGACATTTTTATTTTAAAAAGGAAAGACGCTGCGGCTAATTACCGCCCTGATGTGGTTGAAAGGGCTGAAATTTGGTTTAAAAATACCCCTGAAACAGCTAAATCCCTTTTAATAAAAAATATTATAGCAGGACTTCCGGGTTCAGAGGAATCATATACCGTCGAGACATTTCAAAAACACCTTGATACTTACGATGGGATTACCCCCTCAGTATTGCGCAGTAATTTGGTCGATTTTTTAAAAGAAATTGCGCCTGTTGCAGATGAAGTGGGGATAAAATTGGCTATTCACCCCGATGACCCACCTTTTCCAATGTTCGGTTTGCCACGGGTTGTTTCTACTGTGGACGATGCAGAAGCCGTTATCGCTGCTTATGATTCGCCCAATAATGGCTTATGTTTTTGCACAGGTAGCTATGGTGCAAGAGCCGACAATGATTTGGCTAAAATGATGCAACAACTTGGGAGAAGAGTCAATTTTTTACATTTCAGAAGTGTTCAGCTGGAAGCTGATGGTTCATTTTATGAAGCAAACCATCTTGAAGGTTCGGCAGGAATAGCTGCGGTGATGAAGGCTACCATCGAAGAACAAAAACGTCGCATTAAGGAAGGCAGAACCGATATAGCTATACCATTACGCCCTGACCATGGTCATCGTATGATGGGTGATTTAACGGCTAAAAAGAAATCAAATCCGGGATATTCACTCTATGGGCGGATGCGTGGACTGTCAGAATTGAGAGGATTAGAAGCAGGGTTAAGGTTGTAATTTTTATTCATACATTCTGTTATTATACGAAAGCCCTTGTGTTGAGCAAGGGCTTTTTTAATGAAATTAACTCTTATTTTATGGACTAAGTGGTTGGGCTAAAATAACCGGCAATTTCATTTTTTTAGCCTAATTATATCATAACAGCTTGTTGGCGAAGCGTCGCTCGGAGATATTTTAATGAGCGACCCATGTGCGTTTCAATGGTTTTAATGCTCAAATTCAAACTTGTAGCTATCTCAGCGTAGGTCATTTCAGCATCACGACTCATTCTGAAAATGCGTTTACAC
>JANMYC010001198.1:0-1975 GCA_031381715.1 Saprospiraceae bacterium | reverse complement strand
TCGCGTTGCGGCATTTGGATGCGGATTTTGTTAAAACCAATCCCGAGGCGAAGAAGATATTGTGCGCCACAATGGCAGATTTAAAAGGAAAAGAATACATCGAGTTTGCGAGCCGTTATGCTTTAGTCGAGGAACAGCCCCGCCTTTTAGAAATGATTTTAAAAAATGAAAATGCACGCGAAGCAGGCGACATTTTATTGAAAAATACTGAGGGGTCTAATCCCGAAACCTCGGGGGTCGCTTTTTTAAAAGGCATAATCAATAATCCTAAAAAGGAGGACGATGCCCTAAAAGTAATGTCTGCATTGCGAGGCACAGGCAGCAAGACCCATCTTGAAATCCTCAACGCAGCCGCTTTTGATAAAAAACGCTCTGAAAAATTCCGTAGAACTGCTTTTGAAAACCTTGGCGGCAGTTGGGGGGGAGAAGATATGATTTTAGCATATTTAAAAGAAGGTAAAATTGAGAAGCAATTCGTACCGTCTGCCGTGCAAGGCGTGAGTAAAGCATGGCGCAGAAATGTGAGAACTGAAGCCTACAAATATCTCGGCAAAACAGCATCCACACAAGCAAAAATGCCCGATATCAATGTCCTTGTCGGCATGAAAGGAGATGCTTTTAAAGGGGTTGAACAATTCAAAACCTATTGTGCTATCTGTCATCAAGTTAAAAATGCAGGGGTTGATTTTGGTCCTAAACTCAGTAGTATAGGCGCAAAACTGCCTAAAGAAGGGCAATATTTAGCCATTTTACATCCCGACGCAGGCATCAGCTTTGGCTATGAAGGCTGGGAAATCAAAATGAAAGATGGCTCAACTTACATGGGCATTATTTCAAGCCGCACCGAATCGGAATGGCTAATGAAAGTAGCGGGCGGCGCCACTCAAACCCTGAAAGTGAGTGAAATAAAATCTAAAAAACAACTGCCCAATTCATTGATGCCCGCTGGTTTTCACGAAAGTTTAAACCAACAGGAATTAGCGGATTTGGTAGAATATTTAATGACTTTAAAATAATTTCAAGTTCCAAGTGCTGTGTTCCAAGTGCCGATTAACTAAAACCTTGGCGCACGGCACTTGACACATGGCTCATCAAAAAAACAAACAATCATGCAACGTAGAGACTTTAATAAGCAACTTTTTTCATTGGCAGCTCTTTCGGGTGTCTCAACTTTTTCAAATGCGACCCCTGAGGTTTCAGTATTAAACCCCTCAGTATCAGCGCCAAAATTTAAATTAAAATATGCCCCACACTTCGGTATGTTTAAAAATTCAGCGGGAAATGACGAAATTGACCAATTGAAATTCATGGCTGATAACGGTTTTACCGCTTTAGAAGACAATGGAATGATGGGTAAAACACCTGAATTACAAAGCAAAATCGGCGAAACAATGACCAAATTGGGTATGACAATGGGCGTTTTTGTTGTCAGTTTTGATAATTGGCCTCCCAAAGTGACGCTTGCTTCTGGCGATGCCGAATGGCGTAAAAAGTTTTTGGATACTTGTAAAACTGCCGTTGAAGTAGCCAAACGGGTTAATGCGAAATGGATGACCGTTGTGCCAGGCAATTTTGAGCGCAATTTGCCCATGGGCATCCAAACTTCTCATGTCATTGAGTCACTTCGTCGGGCAGTGGAAATATTTGAGCCACATAAACTCACGATGGTTCTCGAACCCCTCAGTGACAATCCCGATTTGTACCTCCGCCACTCCGACCAAACTTTTATGATTTGTAAAGCTGTGAATAGTCCATCCTGTAAAATTTTATTTGATATGTACCACATGCAACGCAACGAGGGCAATATCATTAAAAACATGGATTTGTGTTGGGATGAAATCGCTTACCTCCAAATCGGGGATAATCCAGGCAGAAATGAACCCACTTCAGGTGAAATGAACTATAAAAATATATTCAAACACGTTAGTGAAAAGTTGAAAACTGCTAATAAAGATATGGTATTGGGTATGGAACA
>JANMYC010001195.1:0-6129 GCA_031381715.1 Saprospiraceae bacterium | reverse complement strand
TTGAACTCAAATTTTTGAAAATACAATTTCAAGCTGCTTTGAATATTATTGATAAAAACAGCATTGAAAAGTGGGAAAAATAGAATAATCAATAAAACGCCTACTAAACTGAAATAGTAAAAACTCCGTTTTATACCCATTTTTTTAATTAAAAAAGGTAAAAACATGAGTGATAACATCTTGGAAGTTATTGATAATGAATAGGCTATGCTGCTTTTTAATAAAGAGTTATTGGGTTGTTTTAATAGAAAAATGCTTAATAAAAAGAAAAATATCATGGCTGCTTCAAAATGAGCGTTGCCACATAATTCAATGATTATCAAAGGGTTAAGTATATATATTAAAATGCGCTTTGAATTGGGTAGCATCTTTTTTAATAAAAAAATAGTTCCAAATTCGGAAGCCAATAAAAAGGATTTTATGACGAGAGTCGCACCATATATGCTTTTAGGAAAAAGCCACACCGAAAAGGCAAAAATACCTTGACATACTGAGGGGTAGATGGTAAAATAGTTTTTGGAGTTGAGTTGAGCATATAGCTCAGGCGTAAGAGAATCGAGGAATAATTGATTTTCAAAGAAATAAGATGGCTTAAAATTGAAGGGATTGATACCCAAATTAATCAATCGCCCATCCCAAATAAAGCGGTAAATATCTTCTGAAAAATTAGGAATGCTGAATAAAAGTACCCCCCTCAGTATAAAACCCATTTTTACCCAAAAATCAATATCTCCTTGGCTTTCAACTGATTTTAAAATAAAATAATAGAGTAAAAAGGCGGCTGAGTAAGCCGTAAAAAGATGAGCAAAGTTATTCCTTTCAACAAAATAGCCGCTATCGAGCATCAAAAGAAGCAAGACAATAGCGGCTACCCAATGAAATGAAAGTTTCATTTATTTATTTAAATGCTTGATGGATACAAATGAAATCGTGCCGAATCCAATAGCTAAAAGAATGTGGAAAACAACGAACTCATATACCTCATGCGTAAATCCCCAATACGCTCCCGCCACAAAATAGAAAGCTAAAATCCCTTCAAAAATAGTGGAAGTAGGTAGGCTACGTGTCAGATATTTTTTATGCGCAAATGTGCCTTTGCTGCCCGATAAACCGAATTTAGGTGTCCGAACAAAATCAGATTTACGACCCGAATACCCTTCTAAAACGGCTACCGAATTGTGTAAACTCATACCCATTGCTAAAGGAATAAAAACTGGAATAAGGCGTGAAACGCGCCAAAATGACTTCCAATAATCGCGTCTTCGCACCGTTTTTTCCAAATTCGCTTCAAATGTAAGGGCAAATATACTGAACATGCCTATCAATGATACATTGAAAAGATGGGTATTCATATCCAAACGAGGAATAAAATACGCCAAAGGTACACTCACAACGGCAGCAATAAAAAGAAGCATAAACACGCCACTCGCCAATAAATGTTGTGTAGCATGAATGCGTTGCTTCATCGTCAAAGGTGTATGCCAAACAAGCGTTAATAATTTACGAGCATTTTCAGCACCGCCTTTCATCCAACGGAATTGTTGACCTTTTAAGCCATTCATATCAGCTGGTAATTCAGCTGGAGAGCCTACTTCTTCAAGGTACTCGATTTTCCAACCTCTGGATTGTGCACGGTAGCTCAAATCCAAATCTTCGGTCAAAGTATCATCATGCCAACCACCCGCGTCAGCAATAGTGGCTTTGCGCCACACGCCCGCTGTACCATTGAATTGTAAAAACAGTCCTCCACGTGCACGACCGGCTTGCTCTACTGTGAAATGCACATTTAATTGCAGAGCTTGTAAAGCTGTGATGGTTGAATAATTTTCATTTAAATGCTCCCATCGCGTTTGGACAACACCAATTTTTTCATCTTTGAAAAAATGAGGAATCGTCTTTTGAAGGAAATCATGATTGGGAACAAAATCCGCGTCAAAAATAGCGAGGAACTCTCCAGTAGCGTAAGGCGTAGCATCTTTCAATGCACCTGCTTTGAAGCCCTTCCGCACTTCGCGGCGAACATGGTCAATATTATATCCGAGGCTTTTGTAGTGAATTACTTTTTGAGCAATTATATCTACAGTTTCATCATCAGAGTCATCTATGACCTGAATTTGAAGTTTATCTTTTGGATAATCCATTTTCATGATATTATCAATCAGCCTATCCACCACATATTTTTCATTATAAAGTGGTAATTGAATAGTAACCTGTGGAGCAGGATTTGGAAGCAGAGGTGTAGTTTCAGCTTTTTTATTGCGGTAATAAGCCAATAAATCGGCTTGAAGCACACAGTAAGTTGTAATGCATAAAACGCAAATACAATAGATAACGAGTAGCGAATATCCTAAAACCATCATTAGTTAGTTAAAATTTAACGTGTCGTGCGAAAAAGATTATTTCCCCATTTAGACGAGGAGACGCTTTAAGTTTCTAAGCGTCACATACTTTATTTGGAAATCTATCAAACAATCTTTTTAAACAAAATTAAATTTTACAAGTACTTAAATATCGTCAGGATTATTTTGTAACCCGCAAGCACAGTACCTTTTACTGTTCCGCTCACTTTTGACACTCCAATACGGCGGCGATAGGTAACGGGAATCTCTGTGCAGCGCAGTTTTTTCTTAGCAGCTTTTACTTGCATTTCTACCGTCCACCCGAAATTTTTATCAACCATATTGATTTCCAAAAGTTTATCGTAGCGGATGGCTCTGAAAGGACCCAAATCAGTGAATGAGTATTTAAAAAATAAGCGAATCAAATAAGTCGCTAACCAATTCCCGAAAACCTGTTGTGGCGTCATAGAACCCGATTCACGCGCACCCAAAGCGCGCGAACCAATCACCATATCGGCTACCCCCTCAGTAATGGGGGCAATTAACAAGCTTAATTCCTCTGGGTGGTCGGAGTAATCGCCATCAATAAAAACAACGATATTTGGAGGAGTGACCTTTCGAGCAATATATTCCATACCTTTCAAACAGGCATTGCCGTAGCCTTTTAAGGGTTGAAATACGACAGTCGCACCTGCTTGAGTAGCCACTTCTGCGGTTCGGTCGGTTGAATTATTATTACAAACTATGATTTCACGAATAAGATGCTTCGGAATATCATTCAATACTGAGGGGATAGATTTTTCCTCATTATAGGCAGGTATAATAACGTCAATAATAGGCTGTGCAATAGGCGTTTTCAGACTTCAATTTTTTAAAAAGTAGAAAATAATTTTTGCAAAGATAATTCCTATTTGCTCACATTTCTATCACATTATTTTAAATAGAGATATAGTTGAATAATGGGCGATTTCAACAACTATTATTCAATAACCCAATTTATCACCCTGCCCAATTCTCTCTATCAAGACTGCGGAATTGAATAGCTTCTGCCAAATGCTCCGTTTTAATATCCGTGCTTCCCGCCAAATCAGCTGACGTGCGCGCGACTTTTAAAATACGATCGTAAGCACGAGCAGATAATTGAAGGCGATTCATGGCGGTCTTCAATATTTCCATTCCATCGGGAGTCAATGCACAGACTTCACGCACCAATCGGCTGGGCATTTGAGCATTGCAGTATACGCCTTTTACATCTTTAAACCTTTCTTCCTGTATTTCTCTGGCTTTTACGACCCTTTCCGCAATATCTTCACTTTTTTCGGAAGAAGGGTTATAATTCGTCAATTCCTCTAATTTAACAGGAGAAACCTCCACGTGCAAATCAATCCTATCCAATAAGGGACCAGATATTTTATTTAAATACCGTTTTACTATACCGGGTCCACAGACACATTCTTTTTCAGGATGATTGTAATATCCACATGGGCAAGGGTTCATGGAAGCAATGAGCATGAAACTGGCAGGATAATCCGTAGAGATTTTTGCTCTTGAAATTGTGACTCGCCGTTCTTCCATCGGTTGCCGCATTACTTCTAAAACGGTTCTCTTGAACTCTGGTAATTCATCAAGGAAAAGCACACCATTATGTGCCAATGAAATTTCCCCTGGCATCGGTATCGAACCGCCTCCCACAAGAGCCACATCACTAATAGTATGGTGAGGGGCTCGAAAAGGGCGTGTTGCTACAAGCGAAGTATCAGGGGGTAAAATGCCTGAAACAGAGTGAATCTTGGTAGTTTCAAGGGCTTCGTGAAGGTTCAAAGGCGGTAAAATAGTGGGTAATCGTCTCGCCAACATAGTTTTACCCGCTCCAGGAGGACCAATTAAAAGAGCATTATGTCCACCCGCTGCGGCTATTTCAAGAGCCCTTTTAATATTTTCCTGACCTTTTACATCTGAAAAATCTACTTCAAAAAAATGGTTTTTCACCGCAAATTCATCTCTGGTATTCACTTTAGTAGGTTCTAAAATGCGATCACCATTAAAAAACTCGTAGGCTTCTCTGATGTGTTCAATGCCGTACACCTCCAAATCGCTTACGATTGCCGCTTCTCTGGCATTATGCTTCGGTAAAATCAGCCCTTTAAATTTTTCCTTTCGCGCTTGAATTGCAATGGGCAAAGCACCTTTTATGGGTCGAATACTGCCATCAAGTGAAAGCTCTCCCATGATGATGTATTTATCTAAGTCTTTTGATGGCATTTGATGGCTGCCACCTAAAATGCCCAGCGCAATGGGTAAATCAAATGCAGAGCCTTCTTTCCGAATATCAGCGGGCGCCAAATTGATGACAAGACGTAGACGTGGCATCTCCAATTTGGCATTTTTTAAGGCGGCTTCTATACGTTGCCAACCCTCACGCACAGCATTATCGGGCAAGCCTACCATGAAGTAAAAATTTTTTGCATCGGCTGGCGGAGTACCACCTACACTGACCTCGATAGTAATGGTTTGGGATTCAATGCCTTGAACGGCACCTGCATAAGTTTTGACAAGCATAGTTTTCTAAAGTATGTTTAGGCTCCTTCTTTACAGGAGTCCGTCGGACATTAAAAAGATGGTTTTAATGTATTTTTTAAATAAAATTTTGTAATAATTTGAAATTCAACTTTTTACAAATAGCATTTTTACAATAACATTTTCTCAAGCTAAATATAAAGAAACTCAAGAAGTTTCTAAACAAAAGAATCACTTTTTAGTATTAAAATATTAAAAGCAGCGTTTAAGTATTTTTCAAACTTCTTTCAACTCTTGGATAAATGTGGTCAATCTTGATTTTTATTGCTCATTTTACGCTTTTCACAGATTCTAAAATAATATGGACCACGCCTACCACGCACGATTTCGGTGAAATACTGAGGGGTAAGTCCGTAACCTATATTTTTGAATTTAAAAACACATCCAATGCTCCTTTAGTGATTGATAACGTGCGAACGGATTGTGGCTGCACTGCCTCAGATTGGGAAGAAACACCCGTACCCGTTGGTCAAACTGGAAAAATCACCATCACATTCGATGCCAGTAAAACGGGTTATTTTAAAAAGAAAATTACGGTTTGGATAAAGGGGATGAAAAAGGCGGAGAAGTTGAGTATTGAGGGTGAGGTGACCGAGGAGTGAAACCCCTCAGTAAAATGCTTAAAATTTACTCGTTTAGCTGGGTTTTAAAACCCTACATAAAATTTCATAAAAGATTGATTATCAGTAAATTACAAGCATTTTTTTGAATTTGGCTTTGCATAACTAAATTACACCTAAATAATTGAAAATCAATTGATTACAAGCGTGTTTGGAATTTTTATGTAGGGTTTCAAATAGCTGGGTAAATATTAAATTTTATGATACGGAAAATGGGTTAATGAAGACGAAATCTACAAGGCATCGTAAAATAGCTTTTTATGGGCTTTTTTGTACCATATTCAAGAGCAGGAAACCATTTAGGCATCGTTGAAATAACTCTTATAGCTTCAGCATCGCATTCTTTACATAATCCTTTCAATACTTTTATCTTTGTAACACTGCCATCTTCTTCAACACAAAAGTTGATGTAGACATTCCCCTCAACACAAGAAGTTCCTTCTTTTGGATAACGAAGATTATTGGCTAAAAATTTATACATTTCAGCTTGCCCACCTGGGTATTCTGCACCCTGCCCTCTTACACCAACAAGAATCAAACTATCTTTAGTTTGACTTGATAATTTTTCATGTATGAAGTTTAGGAAAATTAAC
>JANMYC010001191.1:0-4935 GCA_031381715.1 Saprospiraceae bacterium | reverse complement strand
TCACAATCTAATATCTAAAATTCTAACATCTAAAGTCTAAAAAAATGGCAGAAGATTTAAATATCATAAAAGGAACAAAAGAAGAGCAATATCAAGCAATTATGCCCCAAATCAAGGCGCTTACTGAGGGGGAGACGGATTTGATTGCCAACCTTGGAAATATTGTAGCTGCCCTGAAAGAGCAATTTGGCTGGTTTTGGGTCGGTTTTTATTGGGTAAAAAATGGGCAATTGATACTCGCACCCTTCCAAGGACCCGTCGCTTGTACCCGCATCAACAAGGGAAAAGGCGTCTGTGGCGCATCGTGGGCGCAAGCTGAGACGCTGATTATTCCCGATGTTGAGGCATTCCCCGGGCATATTGCTTGTAGTAGCTTATCCAAATCAGAAATAGTAGTGCCCGTTATTCGCAACGGTGAGGTACTGGGCGTTTTGGATGTGGATAGTGCAGAACTCAATGAGTTTGATGAAATAGATAAGTTTTATCTTGAAAAGATAATAGCAGATTTGAAATTATGAATTATTGATTATGAATTAATGATTGTGAGTTATGGATCATTGCATTCAACTTTCATCAATAATCAATACTTTTTCTTTGAAATCCGATTACCCGTAGGTCGCTGCATACGGCTTCTGTGACGACGAACAGAATCGCCCGTTTCATCAAAAATCATCTCTAATTTAGCCGCGTGTTTCGTTGCTCGACCATGTACACGAGCGCGCCACTTGCGCCAGTTGCGCGGGTGCATTTGGTGTTTCATCACCTCAATAACCTCTGCTTCACTCAATCCGAATTGCGCTTTTATGGCATCAAAAGGCGTTCTATCCTCCCACCCCATCTCCACGATACGGTCTATTTGAAGCTGAGTGAGCTGGTATTTTTCAATAATTTTCATATCTGCATTTGAGCATATTAATAAAAAACCAAACAGCGTCAAAGATGATTTAGTTTAAAATGGTGCCATAAAAAATAAACACCTATTTTTGAAGCAAAAAGCCCATGCCCCATTCAAAATCTGTAATTAAATAGTCAAATGGTCGCTATTGCTCCGTTTAGCCACTGATTACACTGATATTGACTGATTTTACACTGTTTTTAAAAAAATTAAGAGTGAATCAGTGTAAAATCAGTCAATATCAGTGTAATCAGTGGCTAAACAGAGCAATAGCGACCATCTGACTAAGCAATTACCAAAATCTTATTTTAAAATGAAAAGAGGTTTAAAAAATTAAATTTCCCAAGCATACCAACCCAGCCTAACATTATATCTAATTTAAAAAAAGGGAAATTATATCACATTTACTTAACATATAGGAAGTAATTTTGTGCAACAAATCATTTATTCGTAACAGCTAAATCCACATCCAAAATGAGCAAATTCGATGAAGCCATAGAGTCATATACATCGTTTATGACTGAAAAATTAGAAATGCCCAGTGTCAATGTCGAACTTTTAGTAGCTATTGCACAATCTTTAGGAACAGCTATTTACGATGCCGATGCATCATTAGTGGCTTGTTCCGATAAAGGCGAACTGGGTAGAGTCCGTCAAAACTTCCTTTTAGGGCGTCTTTTCTTAGAAGATTCTCCTGAACTTGACAAAGCCATCAAGGCAGTGTGTACCAAAATGGGTACTTCTAACCGTAAAAAATTTAGAGTCGTTTTTTATTACCTTTTAATTCAGTTTTTTGGAAAGGAAAGCCTGATTTTAGAACCCGCAGAAAGCAATTTGTTTTAAAAATATATTTTAGGAATTTTAATGAAAGTGAGAAATGGGCATTAGTCCTGTTTTTCACTTTTTTTATGTCCTTTTTCCTCAAAATACTGAGGGGGTACACATTAAGTAGAATTATTATTGGTATGGATATTGAATATTTAAAAGTTGTTCGCAATCTTTTCTTTCACTATTAAAACCGATGTAAAATGTTAATTTTAAAAAAATCAAGTTTCATGGCTGTACTTTTCAGCCTCTTATCTTTTTCAATGCTCAATGCATCCAATGAACCGCTTATTGTTGAACATCCCAAAAACATTGCTGAATGTATTGGTGGCATAAGCGAGCTAAAAGTCACCTTAAAAGAAGGTGTAAAAGCCCGTTTTCAATGGCAAAAATCAACGGATAAGATGCAATGGAGCAATATTGAAAAAGCCAACGAAGCCTCTTATACGCCCGAAGCCAATACACCCAATAAGACATATTATCGTGCTGCCATTACGGTAGTAGGCGTGAATCCACAGTCAATTATTTCAGAAGTAGCAGAGGTGACAATTGCCGAAGCCCTCTCAGTGACTGTCGAGGTTACATCACCTATTCAAACAATCTGCTTGGATGAACCGTTGGCTTTAAAAGCAACAACTAAAGGCGGGGCAGGCGATTGCAAACTGCAATGGCAACTTTCAAAAAATAATGATACTTGGGAAGATATTGAAGGCGAAAATGGTGAAAAATTAGTCATTGGCTCAGGATTAAAAGCAGAATTAAGATATAGAGCTAAGTACAAATGCTCGGGCAGCGGATGCTGTGATTAAAAATTATAGAAGCTATAAAAAGGCTACTTCGCTTGGGTGAAGTAGCCTTTTTTATTAAGAGTATGTTTTGAATTCTATTTTTGAGCAAAAAATGAAGTATTTTTCTGACTCAGCTTTTAATTTTTTTGAGACATAGCCTTCGCTACGTTGAAAAAAAAACTTGAAAACTGAGGCTGGAAAAAACTCAGTTTTTGCCGAAAATAGAATTCAAAACATACTCTTAAATATTGCGAAGAATAAAGTGTTATACTATCTTTGTAAAAAAGAGTTCAATAAATCATTTTCAAATGAAAAAAATATCAAAAGCTAAAATACAAGAAGCGGTCAAACGATTAGTTGAAACTTATCAGCCACTTACTATTTATCTTTTTGGCTCTTATGCTTGGGGCAAGCCACATGACGAAAGTGATTTGGATTTCATGCTTGTTATTCCCGAAGATGTAGAACCGACTTTTGAACTAAGGCGTAAGGGCAACCGCGCACTGGCGGGCATCGGTTTTTCTGTTGATTTTCTTTTTAATTCTCCAAACAGTTTTAATTACAGGTCAGAACATCCCTCCAGCTTAGAATATAAAATTAAAAAACAAGGTAAAATTGTATATGACACTTCTCCAACAATGGCTTTCCAAGGCTGAGGAAGATTTAGGCTCAGCCAAGCTGTTGCTATTGGGCAGTTTTTATGGTACAGCCATTTACCACACCCAACAAGTCGCAGAGAAAGCCCTAAAAGCTTATTGCGTTTACATCAGTATTCCCATACCCAAAACCCATAATTTAGACGCATTGTGTCAATTATGCCAGTCCTCAGACATAGATTTTGCGAATATTTATTTATACGCCATTGATTTAAATGGTTTGGATATTGCTTTTCGTTACCCTAATGTGCAATTAGAACCTACTGAAACGGATGTACAAAATGCCATTCAATTAGCGTCTGAAATCCTTGATTTTGTCAAAATGAAATGCACTTGATACACCCTCATTAAATCGAATTTTCCTACACTTTCATTTTCTGGCTACTAAAAAGGCTACTTCGCATGGGTGAAGTAGCCTTTTTTATTAAAAAATGACTCAAATACTGAGGGGTATCGCCGCTTATTTTAATCTATTTTTGTTAAATAAAAGTACAAATCACATGAATAATTGTAAAGTATTTTGACAAAAAAGCATATAATTTGTATTTTTTATGGACAAAAATACAAATTATATGCTTTTTTGTTAAATAAAAGTACAAATCACATGAATAATTGTAAAGTATTTTGACAAAAAAGCATATAATTTGTATTTTTTATGGACAAAAATAGTATTCAATTCACTATTTCGCAATTCCCAAAACCTTATTTAAGGCATATAAAAAAAGTGAAGAATAGGCAATAGTTCTATTTTTCACTTTTTTTATGGCTTATACTGAGGGGGTATTTCACACCTTCCAAAACCTCAAAATCAAAGTCTCCGAAGCTAAGAAAAGGAGGGCTAAAATGACGCACCAACGCCACAAACTCACGCCTTGATTCTTTTCTCCCACCACGGCTGTAAAATTGGCTTCAGCTGTTTCATCAAAAATTTTGATTTTTTCGTTGGCGAAATCTTTTAGCGATTTATTGTCAAAATACTCTAAAACGGATTCTCGGCGGTCGAAATTAAAGCCGTATTTATAGAGAATGGAATCGGGACGAGTGAAAAGACTGTAAAATCCAGCTTCTTTGATACCCTCTTTTACACCTAAAATCGCCTTCGCTGCAATGATGCGTTGTTCGGGAATAAACTCCTCTTTTGCACCTTTCATTTTGTAAGATGTTTCACCTGCAATGCCTTTTGAATCCGCTTCTATGAAATCATCTTTTCCGATGGTGTAGCCAATTTTCCATTCTTTGGCACTCGAAATCGCCATTTTATAGAGCATCGGAACAAAAACCTCACCTGTGCGCGCCAATGACGACGATTTATCATCCAAAGCTGCGGCGCATAGATATAAATGCCCTTGACCAACTTTATTCTTTGTCATAAAACTTGAGCCATCACGGTAAGTCATGATATTTTCACCGTTGCGGTTCGTTAAGCGGTAATTCCCAGTTGTTGATGGGAGCTTGAAATTGGTGGTTTTATTTGAAAAAACATCTTTAAAAACGAATTCGTCGAAGTTTAAAAATGAGACTTCACGGGGTGTATTTTCAAAAGCACTTAGATTGTTGGATTGCAAATTATTGAAAAAATTGCTGTATGAAGCCAAATCTGTTGACGCACTTGGAAATACCACCACATTGCCCCCATTTTTAATATATTGACTCAATTCCGCCGCCAAACCCGACGACATTTGGAACAAGCCCGATAACACAATCATTTGATAATTAGGGAATTGTGAATATTGCACGCCCCCACTCGATTGGCTCGTGAGTTTAAAATTTT
>JANMYC010001190.1:0-3963 GCA_031381715.1 Saprospiraceae bacterium | reverse complement strand
TTTTGAAACAAAGCGAGAGTAATCGTTTTCTAATCATCGTTAAATGACAACTTTTAGACGATCTATTGACCGGCAAGACTTTTTAATAAAAGAATTACCGCCGTCGATTGACAGTTTGCTAAAAAAAGCACATTTACCATTGCTGAATTCTTTAGAATTTTGCACTGGTTATGAGGCTAAATCAGCAGAGCGTGTTTGGATTTGGATAAAAGGAGAAGAAATTTATAAAGTTGTCTTCTATCGAGTAGTAAAAAAACTCTTTCTGAATACGGTTGAAATAATAGGTTTCCCAGAGATAAATGATGAGGATATACGGAGATTGCTTAAAATGCATAATGCTCATTTGGCGGTGGTTAGTCGTATGGAAAGCCCAATCAAACGAGAACAAAAATGGCATTCTCCCCAAAGAAATGTCTATTTAAAAGAGTACATAACTATACTTAAGTTTCCAAAATGTAAAAACGAATATTTAAGACAGCTTGGCAGGAAGAAACGAAAACAACTATCTCAAAACTTGCGGAAGATAAATACCTATTTTAACGACGAAATTGAGATACGATACGATTTTGATAAAGACATAAAATATGAAGATGTAGAACGATTGGAATTTTTGAATAAAGAACGGCGGGCAAAAAGAGGTAAAAGTATAGATCACGTTCTGGCAATTCAACAAAGGCAAAAACACATATTTCCATTGATACATTCTTTTGGCTTACTGGTTAGTATCCGACACAAAGGAGAAATTATCGGTGGCAATTTGAGTTTTATTTATGAAAATAAAGCTTATATGCTTGTTACAGGACATAATTCCGCATTTGATGATTTAAGGGTTGGCAATATGGGTATTTGGAAAACGGTGGATTACCTCATTGATAATGGGATAACTGAATGTAATTTTTTATGGGGTAGGTCTCCTTTCAAAACGCGATTTTTGGGTGTAGAATACCCTTGGACACAACATGTCATTTCCGCCACTCCTTGGTTGGCTATTCTTTGGAAAAACAAATTAAGTTTTGATGGGTTTTATATTCGTTGTTGGCGATTCGCAATGACGAAACTGGGCATTCATAAATAGTACAAAAAATAATAGAAAATGTGTGGTATAGCAGGATTTATAGATTTTAATAAAAAATCCAGCCAAGAGATATTAGTGAGAATGACTGATACACTTGAGCACAGAGGACCTGACGACAAAGGCTATAAAGTTTGGAATACACCCGATGCTGCCATTGGTTTTGGACATAGGCGACTTTCTATCATAGATTTATCGCCGCTTGGGCATCAGCCCATGTATTCCAAAAATGGGCGTTGGGTTATTGTTTTTAATGGAGAAGTATATAATTATAATGAAATTAGAGAGGAACTGATAGATAAAAACTATGAATTCGTGTCTCATTCTGATACTGAGGTCATAATGAATGCTTTTGATTGTTGGGGACATCAGGCAGTTCATCAGTTCATCGGTATGTTTGCTTTTTCACTGTATGATTTAAAGGAAAACAAAATCCACATTTATCGAGATAGAGCAGGTGTAAAACCACTCTATTACTATTGGAAAGATGGGCTTTTTTTGTTTGCTTCAGAATTAAAGGCTTTTCATGAACATCCGAATTTCAAAAAAGAAATTGATATGGATGCATTGGCTTTATATTTTGTCAATTTATATGTGCCTGCACCCTACTCTATTTTTAAAAACACAAGTAAGTTAATACCGGGGCATTTTATCACAATTTCTTTGGATAAAGCCGAAATGAGTATTCAAAAATATTGGGATGTTTATGATGCTTATGCCAAGCCCCCCCTCAGTATTAGCGAAGAAGATGCAAAGGTAGAGGTTGAAAGATTGTTAAAATCCGCTTGTGAATATCGAATGGTATCCGATGTGCCCGTCGGTATTTTTTTAAGTGGCGGCTATGATAGCGGTATCACCACTGCTTTGCTGCAAAAAGATAGGACTGAAAAATTGAAAACATTTACCATCGGCTACGAAAACAAGTATTTTACGGAAACAGAAGAAGCTAAAAATGTTGCAAACCATCTTGGAACTGACCATACTGAGTATATAATTATGACAGATGAGGCTATTGATATTCTTATGGATTTACCCCAATTTTATGACGAGCCTTTGGGCGATGCTTCTTTTATCCCAACAACTTTGGTCAGTCGCTTGGCTCGTAAATCAGTGACAGTTGCTCTTTCGGCGGATGGGGGTGATGAATTATTTGCGGGCTATCATAGATACGATTATATAGCTCGACAACAAAAGTACCTGCGATATATACCTGACATAATCGCTAAATCAACCGCCAGTTTGCTATCATCTATAAATCCTACGAAAATCCCTTTTTTAAATAAAGCCTATAATATCAATACCCGATATGATAAGGTGGTAAATCTATTGCAAAACACCTCAGTCACGAACGCATATAAGGTATTTTTATATTATTTTTCAGAAAATGATGTAAAAAAGCTCATTAAAAAACCTTTCCAATTTCAACCAACTTTTCTGGATACGCCTGCCCCTAATGGACATAAAGGCGACCCTATTCAAAGTATGTTAGCCGTTGATTATAAAACCTATATGGTGGATTGTATCGTAGCTAAAGTGGATAGAGCTACTATGAGTACAGGATTGGAAGGGCGAGAGCCTCTTTTAGACCATCGTTTGGTGGAATTTGTTGCTCAATTACCCTCTAATTTTAAATATAAGGACGGAGTGAAAAAATATTTACTCAAAGATATTGTGCATAAATACATTCCCAAAGATATTATGGTGAAACGTAAAATGGGATTTGGGGCACCTATGCACTCATGGTTTGAGCATAAAATAGGAAAAGATTTGATTAAAACCTATCTCAATCCCGAACGAATAAAAAAGCAAGGAATATTAGATCATAAAGAAGTTGAAGCCTTATTAAAACCTTATTTAGAAGGAAATTCGGGCAATATCAATAGAATCTGGCTCTTATTGGTGTTTCAAATGTGGTATGAAAAGTGGATGGAGAACACCCCCTCAGTATTTTCATCGGAAAAATTATTTGTGTAGCTCAATATGATATTACCTCCTTTAGTAAACAAAGCCTACTTGTTTTCGCGGAAATATTATTTGGATATTTTTGGCAGAATGGCGACCCCTCAGTATGGCGTACATATTTTAAATGGACATTATATAGATACCCATAGTGAAACAAGCAACGACCAATTTTATGATACACTCAATCAGCTTTCTAAAGAAGTAGATTTTATCTCTTTTAAAGAAGGCAGCGAATTGGTGCATTCACGTAAAATTCCTAAAAACCAAAAACTTGTGTGCTTGAGTTTTGACGATGGTTATGAAGAGTGTTTTACTAAAATAAAACCCGTTTTAGATACTTTTAACATCAAAGCGGCATTTTTTATCTGCCCGAATTATGTGGAAGGTACCCCTCAGTATATCGACGATTTTTTAAAAAATCAGGTATTTTTAAACACCTTAAAACTGCCTATGTCGTGGGAGCAAATTAAGCAATTGCATCATGAAGGGCATCTCATTGGCTCACATACGCTTAATCATATCAATTGCAGAGAAACGCCCATTGAGGTTTTGGATTTTGAATTGAAAGAGACAAAAAGAATCATTGAGTCAAAACTCCAAACCACCTGCGACCATTTTGCTTACACTTACGGTAAAATAGAGCATTTTTCGGAGCAAGCCTTAACGTGTGCCGAAAAATATTACACCTACATATACTCACAAGCGGGGCATCGCAACTATTTTTCTTTTGATGGCAGAGTGATTAATCGCCGTCATTTTGAAGGCAATTGGGCAAAGCATCAAATCGCTTATTATTTGGGTAAAAACCCATTATAACTCGAGTGGTATTTTCATCGCGAATAAATCTAATACTCAACTCCGTTTTTTAAAAGTATGTTCACATTGACGCAATTTAATATATGCCAACTTACTGGAAAAAATTAATCAGA
>JANMYC010001170.1:0-1592 GCA_031381715.1 Saprospiraceae bacterium | reverse complement strand
ATTTAAAGCCTTAGAAATACCTGCTAAATGGGCGTATCCACTTTATTTGAAAGCTGTAATATTCATGGGACTCACCGTTTTCTACGAAAATTTTATGTGGGTTAAGGCTGATATGACACTTGGCGTCATTTTTATTATTATTCCGATATTGGTAAAACACTATTTAAACACTCAAAATCAAGCCTATCGCATCATCGTTGGTGGCTTATTAGCCAACGGTTTAGGGGGAATCATCCACACGCTCAATCTGAGTTTTTCACCAAATTTTGACCACCGTGATTTAGCACATTTGGTTTCCATTATATGTTTTGGAATCATCTTTTTCGGCTTAAAAAAACTATCCGAATCTGAAGAGGTAATTCAGAGTGAAGTAACAGAATCGGTTTTGAATTAGCTTTTTTCTGTTAAAAACCCATTAAGTACTACGACAAAATTAATTTAAAGAGTATTTTTCATTGGTTTTGTCTCATAAATTATTTAAAACCAGCTTGTTATAACTTCCACAGGGTTTGAAACCCTGTGGAAGTTAGTGATAAATAATTTTGTCTTATCACTTACTTCACTCGAAATATAGGGATTTCTTATAAAGCCCTAAAATGAGTTTAGAAAGGGGCATCGCCCCTAAAGTTCGGTAGTAAATCGAGAAATACCTACTTTTATCGCGGTATAGCCGCATAAGAATTAAATCTTTTGCGGCTATGCCGCGACAAGTTCTTATCATCATGGGTTTTCTACCGAACTTTAGGGGCGATACCCCATCTTGAATACTCTTAAATTTCTTATCATAAAACCCTAACTCGAAATAAGCACCTTTTCAACTATTTAACTCTTTTTTTCAAAGCTTCCCTTGGGTAAGCAATCACACGCCCCACTTGTTTACCATTTTTAAAAGTAACAACTTTTAAGGTTACATCCGTACCTTCTGGAATGACGATGGGTTGAGTATATTTAGTAGTGAATTTATCTGGAATGGTCTCATTGAGTGTATAATAAATATCCAAACCATCAATTTCGGTAGTGATTGTTGCTATCAATTTATTATCTTTCATCTCTGTGACCGTTATAGCATCGTAAGCACTCCGAGCATAATTGATTTCAGCTATATCTGCTCGCTCAAATTGTGTTTCCATTCTTTTAACAAACATATTCCAATCTTTACTACTCTTGGGAGACCACAACATATCCGCTACCGCCCATGCACGCGGGAAGGTTAAATATTCTGCGTGACGGAGAGTAGGTGTTTTTTCAGACCAAAGACAAGCTTGGCCTCCCAATATATACTTTGCGTCAACGCCTTCTGGTAAAAAATCATAACTATACGTTTTTTTCAGCCGCACTGTTTTGTAGGAAGTCGCATCAGGCTCTGCCAAAGGGTCGCCTTGAATGAGGTCGGTATAAACAAAATCATTGGGTGTCATCACTACTGTATGCCCTTGTTTAGCCGCTTCTATCCCCCCTTCAGTACCACGCCAACTCATGACCGTAGCTTCGGGTGCAAGCCCACCTTCCAGTATTTCGTCCCAGCCAATGAGCTTTTTTCCTTTAGATTTGACTATTTTTTCTACTCTTTTCACAAAATAGCTCTGCAATTC
>JANMYC010001158.1:0-1708 GCA_031381715.1 Saprospiraceae bacterium | reverse complement strand
ACTGTTTATCTTCCTATTGCCCTTTGCTTTGCTTACCGAAATGAGCAAATTTGGCGAATATGGCATTTGGCTAGTGCAATAAGAATGAAATAAAGCGGTAAAAAAGGAGTTATTACTTCCTAAATATAATACAAATGGGAGTAAAAGCAAAAAAAAAGCTAGAATTAAGTAAACGTCAAGAATACCTGTTAGAAGAGGAATTAAAAAAACGGACGACGCTTAGTCAATATAAAGAAAGAATACCAATCCTCTTACGAAGCTATAGAGGAGAAAGCCAGACCGCCATTAGCCTGAGTACAGGCTTAAAGTATGAAAGAGTAAGATTATGGCGAAGTCGTTGGATAGAGGATTATGACAAATTATTAATCTTTGAACAAGGAATAGGTGGCAAAGGTGTGAAAGACCACGAATTGCTAACAAAAATGTTATCAATTTTAAAAGATAAGCCACGAAGTGGTACACCACGAGTTATTACGTCAGTACAGGAAAACTTGTTGATGGCATTAGCCTGTGAATCGCCACAAGATTATGGGATAATTCGGACAAATTGGAGTCATCAAACATTAGCCCAAATAGCGATAGAAAAAGGGATATTTGAGAGTATTTCGTCACGATATGTGGGAAAGCTTTTAAAAAAGGAACAAGTTACAACCACATAAAAACGAATATTGGTTGTTTCCACGTATTCAAGACTGGTCTTTGTTTGTATCTCGTGTTGCTTTGATATGTTTACTTATTATTGAAACGATAAAAGGAGTCAATCCCAAACGACATTTAGTGAGTATAGATGAAAAAACGGGTATTCAAGCTTTATCGCGTAAGGAAAGTTATGCCTCGCTGAGTAGAGGGGGGCATAGACGCAGAGAATTTGAGTATAAACGAAACGGCACGACTTGTTTAATAGCGGCTTTTGACATTGGCACGGGTAAAATAAGTCATGCTTTACTTACGCCCACTCGAAAAGAAGATGATTTTGCACAATTTGTGAAAGAAACCCTGCAAAAATATCCAAATGGGGATGAAATTATTTTGATGACAGACCAACTTAATACGCATTTATCGGAAAGTTTAGTCAGATTAATAGCGGACAAAATAAGTTTTAAGGACGAATTAGGAATTAAAGAGAAAGAAGGTATTTTGAAAAATCAAGAAACCAGACGAGTTTTTTTAGAAGATGAAAAGCATCGAATTCGAATTTTGTACACGCCCAAACATTGTTCATGGCTTAATCCGATTGAAAATTGGTTTGCTAAATTACAACGACAAACATTAACTCATGGTAATTTTGAGTCCGTTGATATACTGAATAAAACAATTTGTGATTATATTGAATATTACAACAGATGTCTTGTCAAACCTTTAAAATGGAAATTTAAAGGTTTTTCGAGCAAATACCCTTGATTATTTTACACTGTTATTTCGTTCTTATTGCACTAGTTATACCTTTTACGGTGCTAATTTCTTGGGTATTTATGACAATGGAACAAATAGGAGAAGCCAGTGAAAACCCTTTTGACGGTGGCTCAACCGACACCCCAATATCAACCATTTGTAGAAATATTGAAATTGACATTTTGGAAATGTTAGACGAAACCAATCTTCCTCCTAAAATTGAACCATTTAATGACGTTTTACTTTAAAATTATAAAATGAAAAAGAAAGATAAATTAGCAATTATTCAACAGCATTATCCTAAAGCAAGCACAAC
>JANMYC010001115.1:0-6319 GCA_031381715.1 Saprospiraceae bacterium | reverse complement strand
TAGCCATAAAGCTCGGCAAAGTCTTCAAAAAAGCCTGGGCGCAGGGCTTTGATGCCCGCACCTTGCACACCTTTTTCAGGGCTGCCCGCCGCTAAAAGAGCTAAATCTTCATCCGTAAACCCGCGATAAATATCAAAATTGACACCCGCCCGAAATCCACCTGAATATGGTGAAATTTTGTCATTGGCAGTGTAAGTGATTCGTTGTGATTGAGTAATAAACGGGCTTAAAATAAAAATTAAAAATGGGAGTAATTGAACTAAATGCGTAAATTTCGGTTTTCTCATTCTAAGATTAAGTCATGCTCATAGATGCAAAAATAAGTTTTGGAATAGCAAAATTAGCCTTTAAATGATTGATAATCAAATAGTTGTTTTAATAATGTAAAATATACATTAATAGGTTTAAAAAAGAAGAACAACTGTTTTACCTTTATGAAAATTTTAATTCTGAGAATCGGAACTGAGGGGATTACTATTAAGCTATTTCAATTTTAAATCTAACTAATCTAATTTTATATAACATAAAAATACAATAATTCGATATGTACGAAATTCTACTTATTTCACATTCTTGGTTGCGTTGGGTCGTTTTAGGTTTAGGGCTTTATGCCATTTATGCTAATTATGCAGGTTGGCAAGCGCAGCGTTCATTCACGGCAAGTGATAAAAAAATCAATACTTTTTTCATTGCTTCACTGCATACTCAATTGGTCATCGGCTTAATTTTGTACGGGATTAGCCCAATGATGAAAGAGATAATGGCTCATTTTGGTGCTTCCATGAAAAATCCAACTGAACGTTTTTGGAGCGTTGAGCACATGACTGGTATGATTATCGGTATCGTCATTGCTCAGATTGGTAGCATCAAATCGAAAAAAGCTTCGAGCGATACAAGCAAATTCCGCATCGCTTGCGTGTATTTCGGAATTGGTTTACTGATAATTTTATTGATGATTCCATTCGGCATTTGGAATCCAGAAAGACCTTTATTTAGAGTGTAATTGCGCATTTTATTTGACGGTTAAAAAAAAGCACAGAGAACATTGCGGTCTTTGTGCTTTTTGCGTTTATGTTTCATTTTTCATCAGCAATTCCGCATTTGGAAAAAAAGAGATGCTCTCTTTTCCAAATACGGATTTACAATTATTCAACTTAAATACTGCGAAAACTTGAAAGCTCAAAATATATGGACACTGGATAGCACCTACGAAAATGGTTTATTTACGTATTTTCATGAAATGCAAAATCAAAAGGATTATCTTTGTACGATAACTCATCTGAACTTTGAATCTATTTCCTAAAAATTCAACCAGCTTTCGTATGAAAAAATTCTTTACATACGCGTTTTGTTTTCTTAATTTGAGCTTATTCGCTCAACGCAATTTCATTGCTGGGAGTGTTTCATTGCCCAGTGGTACAAGCGTGAAAGGCGTGGTGGATTATCGGGAATGGAAAATCAATCCCCGATATATTTTATTTAAAAATATGACTGTTAAAATGTTTAAATATACGCCCAAGGATATTTTGGAGTTTAGAGTGGACGAAAATAATGAAGTTTATAGAAAAGGTTTTTTTAGGTCTGATACCGTCTTTTTACTCACTTTGGTTTCAGGAGATATGAACCTTTATAGCTTTAGAGATAAAGATGACGAACTGCACTATTTCATTCAAAAGGAAAATCAACGAATGGTGGAATTGGTTCGGAGTTCAAGGACTCGTTCGCACGGTTATAGCGCCGATTTGAATCAAACCCACACCTATCAATTAAAAGAATCTTCAGACGAATATAAACAACAATTACGGGCTTCGATGTCGGATTATCACGCACTTGACACTGAAATCAACAACATGATTCTGGATTACAACTCCATTTTTAATTTGGTTAAAAAATATAATCAGAAAAAAGGGGAATTAGCGTACGTGAAACCTAAAGATAAAAACTCTTATGCCATTTTTACCTTTGGAGGCATCGCCCAATCCAACCATATTGTGGTTGAGCGCTATTTTGGAACAGTCAATAAAACATCCTTAACATCGTTTTCACCAACAGTGGGATTGGGTTTTGAATGGAATATTTTAAGAACCAATAAAAAAGGATTTGTGGGCATTGAAACAGCTTACCAACGCAATAGGGTAAGTTACACCACTGAATCCAGAGGGAACACAAATAGCTTTATGATTGATATAGAAGGGCTTAGATATAATATTTATCTTAAATACATTCTTTACAAAGGCTCAGGTGTGCAGCCTTACGCGAAAGCGGGTGTGAATGCGACCACTTATTTTACGAGGAGTTTGGTCTCTAATATCGAGGTCAATTCAAAAAAATACACTAATTTGAATAATCTTTCAAAAGTGGAAAAATCCGTTTTTGCTGCTTTGGGCGTGAAAGCACATTCTTTTTACTTTGAAGCCCGATTTGAACCCGGAGAAGACATCAATCAACAAGCGGGTCAGGATTTATACAACCATAGGCTGTCATTATTGACAGGTTTTTCATGGTCTTTTGGTAAAAAGAAATAGAATTTATATTTGTTTTAAAATTAAAAAAGCCTCAGTTCCAACTTCGGAATTGAGGCTTTTTTAATGCTTTATACTGAGGGGGTATCCAAGTTTATACTGTTGTTGCAACTTTTGAAAAGTTTGAAAATTTCCAAAAGTGTATAAAAACAGCCCTGCATTATTAATTCGACCGACTACTGAGGGGGTAACTTTTCAGATATAAAATTACGGCTTACCGACGGGATGCGTTTCTTTTTCAAAGGAATTACCGTTGAATAGTAGTGAAAAACGCATGGTATTATCCAAAGGGCCTCTTTGACTGCTCGTTGGCAATAGATATGAAAAATTAAAACCAACTGCGCGATAGCGTACACCTGCGCCCACCGTGAAATATTCCCTTCCACCTTTTGATTTATCTTCTTTAAAATAACCTGCCCGCAAAGCAACGTGTTTCATACACCAATATTCAAGCCCCACTGAAGCCGTTATTTCCTTTAGTTCTTCTTTCATTCCGTTTGGGGCGTCGCTGAAAGATTTGAACACACCTTTTATTACACCTACATTTCGCCAACTGCCCGTTGTATCACTTGGCTGAGGAGTGGGTACAAGTAGCTTGTTAAATTCTACTGATATAGTAAGCCTATTATCAGCGTTCAAATTAATATCCCATGCAGCGCCAATTCCCAAATTAGCGGGTAAAAAATCACTTGTGCGCAAGTAACTAATTTTACTACCCAAGTTAGAAACTGCCACACCTACCCGCAAGTCTGACTTCATATCAGTGACTAAAAAAGCTTTTTTATAAGTAGCCGACACATCCATAGCTCCCGCTTTGCCAGAACGATTGTCAACACCACCGGGAGAGACAATTTCAGATGCTAAGTTGGAATATATGTATTTACCTGTTATTCCAAGCGCCCAATTTTCGTTCAACATTCGAGAATATGACCCCGAAAATGCCATTTCATAGGGATTTCCTTCACCCAAAGGCTGCGCATTGAAATCCGTAAATTGAATTCTCCCTAAATCAAAGTAGCGGAAATCAAAGCCAATTGCTTGCTTTTTGTTTTTACCAAATTGAAAATAAGCCGCTTCATGCAAAAGAAAAATATCAGTATTTCCTAAGTTGCGCAACCATGGCGTATAATTCACGGCGACCCCCCATTTTTTATCCGCCATCGCCAATTTTGAAGCATTGTACAATATTGAATTAGCATCGGGCGATAAAGCGATACCAACATCACCCATTGCTCCAGAGCGAGCATCAGGGGCAATCCTTAAAAAAGGAACGGCAGTTTGGACAGTGCCTCCACATTTTTCACCAGATGGTTGAAATCCATCAATACATTGCGAAAAAAGGGATTGATTACTTAAAAAAGGCAATAAAAAGAGCAGAGTAAGCGTGTTTTTCATACTAATATTATGTTTAAAAGATTATAGAATAGAATTACCATTATTGAACGATGATAGTATTCTAATGTTATTGGCAAAGGTTGGTTTTAACACTTAATCACTTTTTTCAGTTATAAATAATATCGTATTAAAACAATAAAAGCTTAAACTTCTTATCTATTTTTCACTTTGTAAAATCCAATTTTTATTTCAATAAAATCTTATTTAAAGAAATAAAGATTGGCTATTATTGAAAATACGTTCTATAATTTTAAGAATTAAAGAATAAGCTTTTATTTGAGTTATTTTTAAAAGAAAAATAAGTAACTTTGATGCGCTATTAAGTCTACGTTCAATGGGCTTTTAATAATGAGTCTTTTTATATTTATACCAATTAAAAAATTTATCAAACGAAATGGCTGATCCTAAAGGCTTTTTGAAATTCACTCGTGAGTTGCCTCTATCACGCAACCCGAAGGAAAGAATTGGCGACTACAAAGAAATCTACGAACCGTATCCAGAAGAAAAAACCCTCCAACAGGCTTCCCGCTGTATGGATTGCGGCGTTCCGTTTTGTCATAATGGCTGCCCATTGGGCAATATCATTCCTGAATTCAACGATGCGGTGTATCGTCAAGAATGGACTGAAGCCTATAATATATTGAGTACCACCAATAATTTCCCTGAGTTTACGGGCAGAATTTGCCCTGCGCCTTGCGAATCGGCTTGCGTACTCGGCATCAATCAACCGCCTATCGCCATTGAGCACATCGAAAAATCCATCATCGAACACGCTTACGCCAATAATTTGGTAAAACCTGATACCCCCTCAGTACGGACTGGTAAAAAGGTGGCTGTGGTCGGTTCGGGTCCCGCAGGTTTGGCAGCTGCGGCTCAATTGAATAAGGCGGGTCATACTGTTACTGTTTTTGAACGCAACACCCGCATTGGTGGCTTATTACGCTACGGCATTCCAGATTTTAAATTGGAAAAATGGGTCGTTGATCGCCGTCAAAAAACGATGGAAGATGCGGGCATTACTTTCAAAGTGAGTACCAACGTAGGCGTAGATATTACTGGCGAGGAACTTTTAAAAGATTTTGATGCCGTGGTACTTTCTGGCGGCTCTACCATGCCGAGAGATTTGAAAATTCCAGGTCGTGAATTGAACGGCGTTTACTTCGCGATGCAATTCCTCGAGCAAAATAATAAACGTGTGGCGGGCGATGCCGAACCAACTGAACTCATTTTGGCTACTGGTAAAAACGTGGTAGTGATTGGTGGCGGTGATACGGGTTCGGATTGTGTAGGCACATCTAATCGTCATGGCGCTAAATCCATCACTCAAATTGAGGTTTTATCAAAACCACCCGTGGGAAGAGCCGAGTCAACTCCATGGCCTAATTGGCCCATGATGTTGCGCACATCTTCTTCGCACGATGAGGGTTGCGAGCGCCAATGGGCTATCAATACAAAAGCTTTTATTGGTGATGAAGAAGGTAATTTAAAAGCTCTTCAAATTGTCGAAATCGAGTGGAAAGACGGTAAAATGGTTGAAATACACGGCTCAGAGCACGAAATTCCGTGTGAAAGAGTGTTTATTGCGGCGGGTTTCTTACATCCACAACACGAAGGCATCCTAAATCAATTAGGTGTGGATTTGGATAATAGAGGCAATGTAAAAGACCATCATTATAAAACGAGCGTGGATAAAGTATTCGCAGCAGGTGATATGCGCCGTGGTCAATCGCTTGTGGTTTGGGCAATTTCGGAAGGTCGTGAATGTGCTCGCGTAGTGGATGAATATTTGACAGGACATTCCGCTCTGGAAGCTAAAGATGCTTCATTGACTAAATTGATATTGGCGGGCGTTGATGTGGATTAAAGTGTAGATGTAAAATTTAAGATGTAAGATGTAAGATGTAAGATTTAAGATGTTAGAAGCGGTTCAAAATTCAGTTTGCTGATTTTGAACCGCTTTGGTTTTAGAAACAGTGCGTTTTTTACGATACTATTGTATATTTTATTTACCACATAAGGAACATTGGGTTGGTTATATAGAACATATAAGGTTGGAGGAACAGTCTTGGGGTTGTGTAATAAGGTCTAAAAGTCACTTTATTGAGAAAAACTACCAAATTTAATTCTAAATTCTCCGAAATAACCTTACGAGGATTTTAAACCCTCGCAAGGTTATATTGAAAAACAGAATATAATTTGGACGAAAGATTTCTAAAAAACTTATTACACAACCCCAGGACTCCATAAAGTATTGATTTTTAGCTAAAATAGTTAAAAACCATTCATAAAAGTTATTAAGCCACGAATTCATCGGATTACACGAATTACACTAATTTACGTGTTGACAATTTTAACTAATTTCACGAATAAATTGCCCTTAAGGGCAATTTTAGTGTCATTCG
>JANMYC010001107.1:0-7521 GCA_031381715.1 Saprospiraceae bacterium | reverse complement strand
GATACAATAGTATCTTTTGCATTGATAGAAAGCGGTAGTTTTGCAGTAAATTTAGTAGAACCTGCTGGAAGGACAGTATAATCAATAGCTGGATAGGTACTTCCATAATTAATTGAGTCAGTATATTTGGCAGTAGACAATACAGAAGTCCATTTTTGACCATTGGTGGTTACTGTTAATGGGGAACCCCCAGAAGCTGCATGAAAGAATTTTACCCTTGCCCCTTGAGCTTGCCCGATGGTATTATCTAAGTTAGCAACATCGCCACAGCTTGATATGGCTATGACTGCCAAGCAAGTGAAAATGAGATTTCTTATATTATATTTCATTGTCAATTATCAATTTTAATTTCTAAAATATTTTTCATAAGTTTAAACTGAGAAAAGTTGTTCTCTCAGTTTATTCCTTTAAGGTTTAAGGTTTCAAAAACCAAGGTTCATAAGTATGGTAATCAGCGTTATTACCACCGAAAGTATTGAGCGCTGCTCTATTCCAAACATACTCTGAATTATAACGCGGACGCGCTCTGTAAGCCAATTTGCCGTTATTATCAGGGAAATATTGGGAGGTTGTCAAAGGTACAAAAGTGGTATAGATTTGAGTATCATATTTATAACGACGCATATCCACCCAAGCTTCTAAAGCACCGTACCCCCATAAAGCAATATACTTTTGTTGCATAATATCAGCTAAGGTAAGAGATGGTCCATCTTGTTTAACTGCAGCACTGGCTAAGAAAGTGGTTTTATTTGCAGCGGTTACACCACAAAAATCCATGTGTAATCCAATACCATTTTTATAAGCAGTTAAAGCCATTGCTTTGTCTCCTTTACGGAAAGCTGCTTCTGCTTTTATGAATTGAATTTCGGCAGCATTCATGATATAATGTGGTTCAGCATCTTTAAAAATATACCGACCATTAGTTGCAAAACCAGCGTTTGGTGACATCGCTGGTGAAATAGAACCTGGTGCCGCTCCCCAGATATTACCAATCCGTTTGGTATTGCCTGCCACATTATTGGGATCTACAGTCAACACTTGTAATCCTCTGAAAATAGAATCTGGTGAAGGCGGTATCATTATGGGTAAACGAGGGTCTCTAACACCACCAAATGCAGTTCCGTCAAGGAGTTTGACAATTGTGGAGGATGCCCTAAAATTACCAAAGTTATTTCTCAACGGACCAAAAAAGTTAGCATCTAATGAACTTGTGGCAACATGAGGTACTTTGAAATTATCTAAGTTCGAAGCCAATGCTAAATCACAGTACTTGATAACGTCGTCAGGCTTGTAAAGGCTGGCTTTATTGCTCAGGTGGTTAGCATTCCGAGCGAGAATACCGTAAATGAATTTTTTCCATTTCGCAGCATCCCCACCGTAGATTATATCGCCTAATTTCAAGCGAGGTGCACCACCTTTATCGAAATCTGCTAATGCTTCATTACTCAGTCGCACAACCTCTTCATAGACTTTATCTTGAGAATCAAAATCAAACACATAACGATTGGGCTCCCACGCTTGAGAGAGAATCATTTCATTATAGATATCAGTAGATGTTTGCCAGCTCCAAGCTCTGATTGCCTTTGATGCACCTACAATGTCATTACTGTTTGTGGAAGCCGCATCATCAATCATAAGGTCAACATTTTTACCAATTGACCAATAATGAGACCGCCACATCTCACCTGCTGCATCTGACCCTGGTATATAACCATGTCTTTCCCACGTGTCGCCTGTAGAACTCACAGCAAACATTTGAGTATAAAGTCCAATATAACGGGTATCCAATGCTTCACCACGCGCCATTTGCGCTAAAACAGGTGCCATGATAGTGGTGGCACTTACTTTTTGAGGCACGGAAGGGTCATTATTAATATCCAAGAAATCTTTACAACTTGAAGAAAACAATGCTATCCATGCTATAATTGTATATTTTAATATTTTTTTCATTTTTAAAATATTTTTTACTTAAAAAAAGGAAAATACTGAGGGGTTATTATTTAGATGTTAGATTACAAGGCGCACAATTTTACATTTTTTAACATCTAATATCCCCTTATTGCAATGAAATGCGGAGACCCGCTGAAATAGAGCGGGGTCTTCCAATTTTTCCGAAGTCAAAACCCCACGCACCTACACCTGCTGATGTTGCAGTTGTTCCATTTACTGAGGGGTCTCCACCTGTATAATTTGTCCACATAAATAAGTCAGTACCTGTCAAATAAAGGCTTGCAGATTTAAGGTTGCGGGTACGAGCCAATAATTTTTCAGGTAATTTATAACTTAATGTTACATCACGAACACGCAACCAGTTGATATTATGCTCAACAAAATCTTCTTCTGCGAAGCCGAAATAAAAATCCGAACGAGTTTGAGGTGTTACTTGGATATTATTGATAGTAGGCTTTTCTGTATTTTCACCACCGTCGCGTAAAACACCTTTGAAAACATAAGGTACTGTACGGTCAAGGTTGCGTGAGCTGGCACCTTGGCGGAATAAAAACATTTCATTACCATTAAAAACGTCACCACCTTTACGAATATCTAAATTGAAGTTTAATCCTATTCCTTTCCAACTAAATGTGTTGACTATACCCACCATATAGTCTGGGTTTCTATCACCAATTGGTAAAAAATTTTGATTTATGACCGGTAAACCCGATGAAGGATTAACCAGTACATCTCCGTTTTTATTGCGAGCGTAACTCCAACCACCAATAGCAGTTGCTTTACCTGCACCAATTCTATTACTTTCCATATAAGGGAAAGGCGTCGTGGCATATAATTTTTGTAAGTCTTCAAACCCAATGAAAGCGCTGGCTCTGGCATTGTTATATAACCATGTATCAGAGTTATAATATTCAGGTTGTGCTGCTGGTAAGTTAAGTACGTTAGTAGTGTTTTTAGTAAAATTGAAGAGTACTTCCCAAGAGAAATCTTTCTTTTTGAAAGCTTTTAAATTCAATTGAGCTTCGTAACCACTCACCTCAAATGAGCCGCCATTTATCAAACCAAATATAAAGCCTGTTCCATAGCTTAATCGTTGAGAAACGATTTGCTTAGAGCGATCATTTTTGAAGTAAGTTAAATCTAAACTTACTCGTTTTTTTAAAAAACTAAATTCTGCACCTATTTCACGACCGGTCACAAATTCAGGTTCCAAATTAGGGTTACCACCGAAGAAATTATAGATAAAACCACCACCCGTAGTTGTTTGAGGAGCTAAAGCTGCTTCTATACGATATGGCTCAGCATCTTTCCCCGAAACAGCATAAGCTCCACGGAGTTTGAAAAAGGAAAGATATTTATTATCTTTTATGCCCAATAAATCGCTCACTATTATACTACCCGATATTGAAGGGTAGAAATAAGATCTATTATTTACGGGTAAAGTTGATGACCAGTCATTTCGACCAGTCATTTGTAGATATATTAGTTCCTTCCAATTGACATCGGCTTTAGCAAACGCACCCATAAGGCGATTCCTTCTGATAGTCAATTTATTCCGCATAGTAAGCGGATCAACATTATTGATACTATTGAAATTAGGGTCATAAAGCTTTTCCCCTCTAACGGATGTTATCTCATTATCTCTATCAAAAATATCTGTACCTGCCGTTAAACTCAGGTTGAAATCTTTAATTGATTTTTTTGCTATTGCTAAAAAATTACCATTCAATAAACGGTTATTTGAAATATAATTTTCTATAGAGCCTTTTATACCAATGAAACCATTGGCTTCTGGATGGGCAAAAAAGTTGCCTCTGGTGCTGAAAGCATCTACCCCGAATCTACCAGTGAAAGTTAACCAAGATGTTGGTGTCCAAGTAGTACCAAGGTTTACTAAAGTACGATTCGTATTATCGGTATTGATTAATTTATTTGCCAAAAAGTATGGGTTATCATATTCACTTGTAGTTGATTGTAAACGCCTACGAGTTCCATCCGGGTTCAAATAGTTGGTCATATCTTCATAGAATGGCCAAGTGAATAAATTAATTAAGTATCCTGTACTGCCTACAGGTGATTTTCTTAAAAAAGAATTAGAGAATGCAACGGAAGATGTAATTTCGAGATTATCCATCAACTTAGTAGTTCCCGCTAAGCGAATATTGAAAAGTTTAATACCAGTATTAGGAATAACATCTTCCCTGTTGGTGTAATTAGCTGATAGTCGATAGCTCAAGCGATCAGAACCTGATTCGAACGATAGATTATGGGCTTGACGATTACCCGTACGGAAAAATTGATCATAGTTATTATACGCTTTTAATGTGTCGGGTAATACTGGACCAAAGTAACGTAATTCGTTAGGGTCGAATACACCATTGAATCCACGCATATAAGTTGTCTGAACCTTTGGAACACGATATACTTCATCGGTGCTAAATGAGTTATCATAGCTGATTTTACCACGCCCTTTTGAGCCTTTTTTTGTAGTGA
Source organism: Saprospiraceae bacterium (assembly GCA_031381715.1). Lineage (GTDB taxonomy): Bacteria > Bacteroidota > Bacteroidia > Chitinophagales > Saprospiraceae > JAAFJT01. The sequence goes on along the minus strand of JANMYC010001107.1, from coordinate 3,078 downwards.
TGATAATTGCTCCTGATGAGCCTTGGCTACCATAAAGTGCAGCTGCTTCTGGTCCTTTTAACACAGTAATGCTCGCAATATCGTTTGGATTAATGTCTGCAGCGCGATTTTGATAATCATTACCTCTGTTAGGTTGGTCACTCACCAAAGCACCCTGATTGAAAGTAGAATTATCAATTGGTAAGCCATCTACCACAAAAAGTGGCTGATTATTACCACCAATAGATGAAGCACCACGCAATTGAATTAATGCCGATGAACCCGATGAGCCACTCGTACTCACCATCATCAAACCCGCTACCCGACCTTGTAAGGCTTCTAAGAAGTTGTCGCGCTGAGTGGAGGCAATTTCATCACCGCTAACTGTTTGATTATTAGTGGTTAAACCTCGCTTACCCTCCTTGATTCCGAAGGCAGAAGTAACAGTAACCTCTTGAAGTACTTGATTGCCACCTTTTAATTCAATATCAATAAGAGACTGAGTGACTGTAACTTCTTGTGCTTCATAGCCGACAAGGGAGAACACGATTGTTTGACCATTTTTGGCATCAATGGAGTATTTTCCATCTATGTCAGTAATGGTTGCGGAGGTAGTACCTTTAACGAGTACTGTTACTCCGGGAACGCCTTGACCGTCTTCCTCCGCTTTGACTGTTCCTGACACTTTTTGAGCGGTCAAAATTTGCCCAGAAAATAAGAACAGACCAAATAATAGGGTGTAAATTGTTCTTTTCATACAATTTGAGATGAATTTGGTTAATAAATAAAATGCGATAATTGAATATTATCAATTATTTAAGAAGTGAAATGGTATTAGCTATTAAAAAAGCCAATACAAAATGAATAATTGGAGCATTGGTGAGTGTGAGGTTTGTTCATACAATAAGTGAGATTCAAAAACTAAAGATTGCAAAATTTGCAGCTAATTTAATGTTTTTTTTGGATATAATAAATTTTTATAGAATTTTTATCTACTATTTCGATATAACGCTTTTTATTTTTACAAACGGGGTATTTTTGAAATAAAAATTCAGTAAAAGTTTAATTTTTAGATTATTCTACCTGCTTGAGGTTACCAAATTTTTAGTGTTTTTTTAACGGTTTTACCAAATTAACTCTTATTTACTTGGTTGTGTAGTTAAAGAGAGGAGATGTCTAATATTTGCAGGATTTGCAAATTTTGCAAATTTATTTTGATTCTCAAATTAAGATATTTAGTCTTTGGCAGCTTCGGCAGCTTTTTGCGCCATTTTAGAATATTCATTATTGACGATAATGACACCCAAAAGTATGATTGCCATCGCACCCACCATGAGCCAAGTTAGGTGCTCGCCTGCCAATAGCCAGCCAATAAGTACGGCTACCACTGTATTGACATAAACGTGGATGGAGACGCGAGCAGGAGCCATGTATTCCAGCAAATAAACCAGACAGGTGTAACCCACCAATGAACCAAACGTAATCAAATACGCTGCTGCCAACCACCCCTCAGTAGGAACAGCCGAAAAGTTGATTTTAGGCTCAAATACAGAACCTACAATTAGATTAAAACTTCCTGCTGAAGCAATTTGTACGCCAGTCCGCATAAAGACATGGGCATTTACAGGGTATTTTTTCATGAAAATAGAGCCAAATGCCCAACATAGGTTGGCAACAATTGTTAGGCAAATGCCTAATGTGAAACCTTCGGTCACTTTTAAAGTTTCATCAGGTTTTGATAATAGTAAAATGCCAATAATACTTAATATCAAACCACCAAAAATCACCCAAGTCACTCTGAATCCCTTGAAAAAGAAAATGCTTAAAAGAGTGATGAATAATGGTGCCATCGAACTCAAAATACCCGCCAAACCACTTGATATATAAATTTCTGCCCAAGATAACAAAGCATTGCCACCGATGACCATAAAACAACCCACCACAAAAAGCCGTAAAGTATCTCTTCGCGATGGAAATGGATAACCTTTTAAAACGCTAATTAAAATAAAAATCAAGCCTGCCACAACGTGCCTAAAACCGGAAAACCAAAAAGGAGGGAAATATTGCATAGCGATTTTTATCCCTAAATAGGTAGTACCCCAAAAGAAACAAACAGCGATGAACGCAATCCAGACGGTGGTGGGAAGGCTTTTAGTTGACATAGAAGTTAGGATTTGCTTGAAAAAGTCCGCAAAAGTAGAAATATTAATTGGCTATCAGACCCTTTTAGAGCTTAATTGTACGTAATTTTGTTCTTTTTAATTTTTAAATGCCCAATATCAAATCATGTCCGACTCTTTTAAACCCATGATTATCAATCATTTACCAAGCCGAACGGTACAATTAGATGGAATGGAGCATCTGTTTTTTAGCGGGACATCGTACTTGGGAATGGGGCACCAAGCTGAGTTCAAAGAGGCTTTGATGGAAGGGATGGAACAGTACGGGACTATCTTTTCTGCTTCGCGCAATAATAATTTACAGCTTAAAATTTATGAAGAGGCGGAACATTTTTTAGCTCAATGGACTGGAGCAGAAGCGGCTTTAACAGTTACCTCGGGCTTGTTAGCGGGGCAGTTAGCTGTACAAAATATTGGAAATCAACGTTTTATATATGCCCCCTCAGTACATCCCGCTATTTGGCGAGAAAAACCAGAAATTTTGTTCAATGATTATGAGCATTTTAAAAATGAGATATGCTCAATCGTTTCAAATGATAAAACGCCAGTAACAATATGTTGTAATTCTATTGATCCATTAAAATGTGTTCACTACGATTTTTCATGGATATCAGAATTGCCTAACGACCAAGAGATCACACTCATTTTTGATGATTCACACGCCATCGGGGTCGTAAATACTGAGGGGGTGGGTAATTTTAAAAACATAAAAAAGCATGCTCAATATAACGTTAAAATAATTGTCATCGCTTCATTGGCTAAGGCTTTGGGTATCCCTGGCGGTGTTATTTTGAGTGATAAAATGACCATACAAAGTATCCGTCAAAATCCACTTTTTGTGGGTGCTTCGCCGATTGTTCCCGCCTATCTTTTTGCTTTTTTAAAAACTCAAAATGTGTATAAAAATGCAAGATTACTT
>JANMYC010001034.1:0-2538 GCA_031381715.1 Saprospiraceae bacterium | reverse complement strand
GCGAGCGAAACATTTTCAGCAAAAATCAACCCCTCAGTACAATCAATGTTTTTGAGCATTTGCTCGGTATTGACTTCTAATCCATTGGTCATTTCTACAGCGTGACGGACGGCACCTGCACTCAATTTTACAATATCCGCTATCGTTTCCCATTCGGCGTGCCATGCGCCTGTTGCTCGCTCATGGTCTTGCGTCATGGATGAAAGCATCGTCGAAACCAAAGGCGGAGCTCGTTGGGCAATCGCCAAAATAGCCATGCACGATACGGGGTTGCGCTTGTGCGGCATGGTCGAAGAGCCGCCTTTTCCTGCGCCAGAAGGCTCAAAAACCTCCGCAATTTCGGTTTGCATCAAAAGGCTCACGTCTTTAGCGATTTTACTTAAAGTGCCTGTTAAAATACCTAAAGTGGTCGCTATTTCAACGAATCTATCTCGCTGAGTATGCCACGATACTGAGGGGGTATTGAGTTTTAAAATACCTCCTAATGTTCCCGTAATTTCAAAACCATTTTCAGGCATACTGCTCAAATGCCCCACAGCACCGCCCAATTGTACCGTAAAATTCTCTTTTAAAATATACAATAACCGCTTTTTTGCCCTTAAAACACCATCCAGCCAAGTTGCTACCTTGAAACCAAAGGTAATGGGCTTGGCTTGTTGCATAAAAGTGCGCCCCATCATCATTGTGTTTCGATGGTTTTCTATTAAAAAAACGAGTTGATTTATTACAATGTTTACATTTATTACAATGATTTCAACGGCATCGCGTACCTGCAACATCAAAGCTGTATCTACAACATCTTGACTTGTCGCCCCAAAATGCACGTACTTTTTGACAAGGTTAAAGGGATCTAATTTAGGATTTAATGTACAGAGTTGTTTGACTAAGGGAATGGGTACATTTGCACCCAAACGCACATCTTCAATCAATTTTACCATATTGATGTTCTCTATTTTACAGATTTCAGCAACGGCATCGGCAGCATCTTGAGGGATGAGTCCGTGTTGCGCTTGTGCTTGTGCCAAAGCTATTTCAAATTGGAGCATATAAGTCACCGTTGCCTCATTTGAAAACAGCGCATTGACTTTTTTATCGTAAAATAGATTTTCGTACATTTTTAGTTGTGCTTGGTGCTTGGATGTTGGTGCTTAGTGTACCAAGCACTAAGCACCAAGATCCAAGCACTAATTTTAAACGCGTTCAATAATCACCGCATAGCCTTGTCCGACGCCAATACACATGGTCGCCAAAGCATATCGTTTATTTTGCTTTTGTAACTCAATAGAAGCCGCTTGAATGATGCGAGCACCTGACATACCGAGCGGATGACCCAAAGCAATCGCCCCGCCGTTGGGGTTGATGCGCGGGTCGTTATCTTCTAAGCCTAATTGGCGAATACACGCCAACGATTGCGCTGCAAATGCTTCATTGAGCTCAATATGGTCAATATTACTCAACGTCAAACCCGCTTTTTTAAGGGCTAATTGAGTAGCTGGAACGGGTCCAATGCCCATAATGCGCGGTTCAATGCCCACAACTGCCGAAGCCACAATACGGGCTTTGGGTGTCAAATTATAGTTTTTAACACCTTTTTCAGATGCTAAATACAAAGCAGCTGCCCCATCATTCAATCCCGAAGCATTGCCTGCGGTGACACTGCCGCCTTCTTTTTTAAAAGCAGGTTTTAAGGTAGCCAATTTTTCAATTGTGGAATTAGCTTTTATAAATTCATCTTTTGAAAATAGCGTTTCTTCCCCTTTTTTTAGTGAAATACTGAGGGGGGTAATCTCCTCGGCCAATCGTCCCGATGCTTGTGCTTTTGCCGCCTTCATCTGCGAATTATAAGCAAAAAGGTCTTGGTCTTCACGGCTGATACCGTACATATTCACAAGGTTTTCAGCCGTTTTACCCATGGCTTCGGTGCCGTACATTTTATCCATTTTAGGATTGATAAAACGCCAACCGAAACTTGAATCAAACATTTGAGCGTCCGTACCAAAGGGTTTTGAGGTTTTTGAAATCACCCAGGGACCTCTCGTCATATTTTCAACACCCCCTGCTATAAAAATATCGCCATCGCCTGACTGAATCGCCCGAGCTGCATTCACCACCGCTGACATACCCGAAGCACACAAACGATTCACAGTTTCGCCCGGTACTGAGGGGGGTAAACCCGCCAATAAAAGCGACATACGAGCCACGTTGCGGTTATCATCACCCGCTTGATTCACACATCCCAAAATGACATCAGCAATCGTTTCAACGGGAATATTTGGATTGCGTTTTACCAATTCAGCTATCACCAACGCCGCCAAATCATCGGCTCTTACCGTTGATAAACTCCCGCCAAAACTGCCAATGGGCGTGCGAATACCATCAATTATATAGGCTTGTTTCATTATTATAATAGTTTATTTTAGAAACGAATTTCTATTAGATTGGCAGTTTAGTAAACGGAATTATGTACTATTTTCAAAGAAAACAATGTATAATTGTGTGTAATTGCTTAGCTGCGCAGTCGCTTATGCTCCGCTTAGC
>JANMYC010000991.1:0-4140 GCA_031381715.1 Saprospiraceae bacterium | reverse complement strand
TTAAGGTATCCCCTTTACACAATAAATAATCCTGTTGCGTCATCGAGGAATCGAGCACTGTTACATTGAGCGTAACGGTACTGTCGCAACCTTTAGAGTTTTTATAAACTTCTGTGTAAACGCCTGACCTGCTATACGCTCTATTCCTCGAATTATCGCCTTCGCATATTGTCAATGCGACAGTGGTATCATTGCCTGAATATTGCATATTACGGATAATGAGCGAATCACAACCCTTGAAGTTGCGTAAGCGGAGGGTGTCTATTTTACCCGCATTATTTTTATCGCAAGTGATTATATTAGTGCGAGTAGTATCGTTAAAAGATACTTTAGTCGTGACATAAATAATTGAATCACAACCATTTATCTTTTTAAAATTGTATCTCAATGTCGTCGCAACTGAGGGGTAACACACCACCGAATCACGCCGAACAGTATCACTTTTAAAAGGCGTTAATTTGATAATTGTATCTTTTGAAATACAGCTACTTCGCCTGATTTTGATATTATAAGTTCCCGCTGCAAGGGCTTGAAAAGTATTGAGTGCTTGATAATTTTGTCCATTATTAATGGAATATTCAAACGGTTGTTGACTGCCAGAAACCACTATTTTGATGCTTTCAGTACCATCGCAAAGGGGTGTTTTTTCAATTTTATCTATCGTCAAAGGCTTGTAATTGACCTTTGACTGAGGGGGTATAAAACCCGTGACCGTTCGTCCATTATCACCGCTTGATGCACCGTGAGGCGTATTTGTATTGGTATAAATCCCATATCTACCGCTGATGAGATTGAGCGAGGTAAAATTAGTGGCAGTGGTATTTTTTAAAAGCAAAGCCCCACCGCTACCGCCACCGCCGGGTCCATGTACGCCTACCGTATTGCGTGAAACTGTACCACCGTCACCACCTTTTAATTCAATGGCAACAGAGATACTATCTTGTGGCGTATTCAGAAAAATAGTGCCGCCAGCACCACCACCGCCTTGGCCATCCGTGAAAGGTGTGACCCTGCCATTAGCCGCTTTTACGCCATTACTCCTTATTATTTGCTTATTTCCGTTGATTCTTTGGGCATTTATGACGATAATGCCGCCACCATTTCCGCCCGCCGTAGCATAATCATTGTCACCATGACCCGCGCCGCCGCCGCCACCCATGAATATTTTATTGATAATGGAGGTGTATTGTAAGGCATTTCCCCCAACGCCACCCGTTGTATTGGTGTTTGTGCAGCCTAAAATTTGATTGCCACCATTTCCGCCAAGGCCAATATTACTTCCGCCCGCTCCTCCGGCATTATTGGCGTTTCCACCGCCGCCACCATTGCCAATTGAGCCTCTTCCCGAAGAATAGCTCGGTTTGGCTATTGCAACACCTTCTCCTTTAAAAGCACCTAAAGATGAACCTGTAGGGTATTTGAAATCCACTGCTCCGCAAGGAATACCTGAAATTTGAGTTGTACCACCCCTGAAACCTTTCCCCGAAACATCAATTGCCCCTTCTAAAGTGACGGTTTCTGCTTCAAAAATGAGGATTCCGCCTGTTGAGCCATCCCACGGTTTACAGGATAGATTTTTAGCGTTAAAATTGGTATACACGGGTATATTCACTATTTGTACTTTTCCCGCTACATCGTACCCCCCCGAGTTATCGGGGCGGGCTCTCAGTAAAGTATCGCGTAAACGGATAGAATTGCCCGTAATTGAAAAGATAAACCCCATTTCGTAATTACCCGCATTGTCGTAATTCAATATTTTACCAAAATTAGCGGAATTAGTTGTGTCAATTACCGCACCCTGCGTTTGATAAATCAATATTTTATCGCCCGCTTTAAATTCGGCAGCATTATCCACTACAATATTGCCATTGTCGCATATTTCAGTAACCGCCGCGTATTTATTGATAACGGTACTATCGGGACCCAGAAATACTGAGAGCCTGCCCCCCCGAGTACTCGGGGTCGGGGGGGTAGGAGCAGGAGAAATTTGTTCTTTCTCAGCTGGTTTAAAAAAAAGACTAAAATAGATAGAAATGAATGTTATAATTATTTTCATACAATGAGAATATTTGCTTATTGATTCGGTTAGTTTTGCATCTCGGAACTCCAGTTCCGCATAAAAAAGCGATTAAAATGTGTAGCCTTGTTTTATCCTTTAGCGTACTTAACGCAATAGATTATTCGTTGAGTTGAGTAAAAAAGCTGAAACTGTCAAAAATAACAATAGAAATTTTTTTTCCGTTAACTTGACTTTTCTTAAAATTGCCTCTGAAAATAGTCACACCTAAACTTACTAAAGGAATGGGAAAACCTGTTAAATATTCCTGCTTTATGTCAAAATTACCATTATCTGGAACAACAATATATTTATCAATGATATTATCTGGTAAGTTGGCTATTTTATTTGTACTTTTTTCAATAAAAGAATCATAGCGTAAACGTATAACTACGCCTTTATCATTCCTTTGATTATTATCAGGTATCCATTTTATTAGATTACCCCCTCTTCTCTTAGAAATAATCTCATAATACTTCGTATTATTGGTAATCTGTAATGAATTTGGTACGTAGATACTTTCCTGCCAAGAACCAAAATCTTCACTTTTTGCATTTAAATCATTATTAATTACAGCTTTAAGCGTTATAGTTTTTCCGTATATATCACTTGCCGCTAATTTCGTTTTAGAATTAAAATTAGATTCATTTGTTTTTTCTAAGAAAAAATCGCGAATTCCATTATTCAATATAAAATTATTTGAACATATAAAATTAAAATTGTAGTTAAACCCTCCTTCTATATTCACATTTGGGAAGTTAGAAGTAGCGTTATCTTTTTGAATAAGAGTACTTCCTATTAAAGATTTATGGTCTTTAGTTTGCTCATAAAATTCAAGCATATTTTTTAACAATAGTACATCTCCTCCCCATTTATTTTGAATATATTTACTATCGTTTAACTCTCTTTCAAATTGGTTTAAATTTCTTTTACATGATAATATCAAAAATATTGAAAATATTACGCAGTATTTCATAAATCTTATATTTGAAATTTTATACATAAATATACTTTTAACCGTCTACTCCCTGCACTCTGAAGCTGAAATATGTTCGTTCTATTCTTGTTCACATATTAAAAACACAATTTTTACGCAATTTTAACTTTAAAAATAAATAAAATATTATTTTAAAGTGATTAATAACTAAACGTTAACAAATTTGAATTTTATCTATAAAAAAAGCCCCACTTCTGAAAGTGAGGCTTCAAGTAAACTATCTTCAAAGATGAAATATTCTTTATGCGATTTTAATTACAACAACCGTTGCCATTGCAATTAAGTGTTACACGGTATTTAGTCGTTTGACCTAAGTTAGAAGTAGAGAAATTATTGCCTTTTTCACCCGGAATATCATTCCAAGCTGCACCACCATTAGTGCTATTTTGCCATTGAATGCTACAATCCACTCCACCTGTAATAGTCGCATTTAACTGAATACCCGCGGCACCGTTACAAACGGTTGTGCTTGCAGCTGTTACCTTCACGATAGGTTTTGCGATTATTTCCACCGCCGTAGAGTTGGATGTAACTTGGGAACAATTACCTAAAGCACTTCTGATGATAACGTGATAGTAAGTCGTCCCCGCTGTACCCGATGATGGTGTGTAAGTTGCGGCATTTGCACCCGCGATGTCTGACCAAGTGCTGTTGTCCGTGCTGCTTTGCCATTGATAGATGAAGGTTCCGACACCCCCCTCAGTAGTAACCACTAAAGGAAGCGTTCCACCCACACATTCAGTCAGTGGAGTCGGTTGAGCGATGATATTGATACCGGGAACGACCGTCAAAACCACATCATCGCCGTTGCTACAAGTGCTATTGACATCAATCGACCAGCGTAAAGTTGCGATGGTAGAAGTCACTGTCACTTTAGAGGTAGGTGAATTTGGGTTTTCAATATTCGCCGTACCATTTGTAACTGTCCATGTGCCCGTCCCAACTGTGGGTGCGGTAGCAGTCATTATAAAATCATTTGTACATTGATTTTTATCAGCCCCCGCTTGTGCAATAGGTGCAGGAACAACTGTAACAGTCGTAACAGATGAAGTCAATGGTCCACAACCGCTACCTGATTGCGCAATTG